>NZ_JBFRCL010000008.1:0-203029 GCF_040965695.1 Paraburkholderia sp. BR10937 | reverse complement strand
CGGCTGCAGTGCGTGCAGCGCCTCGAACAGCATCTGCCGCTCAGCACCGTCGGCGGGATGAAGCGCGGCGTGCAGGGTCAGTTCGGCCCCCGGCAGGAACAGCGCAAACGCGTAGTGTTCGGCGCACAGTTCATGGCCGCGACGCGTGCCCACGCGCAGACGGCTGCCATCGGCGGCAACCAGGCGCAGGCCGTGCCAGCGCATCGAATCGAGATGGGGTTGGGCAAGTGCAATCAGGCGGGCACGGGCCAGTTCGAACAGATCAGCGGAGAGTCCCCGACGCGCCTTGCTGAAGGCCTGCGCAGTGACGGCGCGGGTGCGCCCGCCATGCTCGCCGAGCGTGCCAAACAGGCTGTCGAGTTCGGCCTGCACGCTGGTACACATGGCCGACATCATCATCGCGGCCATGCGCGGCAATGTAAGCGTGCGATTGCGGGTAAAGGCGGTGGGAGTACGGCGCACGCGCTCAACGAGCGCCGGATCGAACAGGAAATCGGAGAACTCAGCCAGAAGTCGGGAAGACGCCGGTATTTGAGTTCATATCGTTGATTTATCAGGAAGTTATGGTGTGAAGTTTACAGGTCCTATGCCTCGTATACAAGCACTTTCAGGGCTTAAGTTGAGAGCATTGCCCCGCACAGGGGCAACGCCCACATACCGACACGAACACAAGGAAAGGCCAAAATCACAAGAAGCCAAGACAAAAAATTAACCCCGCCACGCCTCCCCGTCAGGGAAATCAAACCTATCAAGCGATTCAGCAATCATCTCAATGCTATACCCAGGCTTCTGCGGCGGCATATACCGCCCATTCCGAATCACAACAGGATCAACAAAATGCTCATGCAAGTGATCAACATACTCGAGAACCCGATTCTCGAGCGAAGCCGAAACACACAAATAATCAAACAGCGAAATATGCTGCACATACTCACACAGCCCAACGCCACCGGCATGCGGACAAACGGGCACACCAAACTTCGCGGCCATCAACAACACGACGATCACTTCGTTGAGCCCACCTAACCGACAGGCATCCACCTGACAAAAATCGATCGCCTGCGCCTGCAGCAACTGCTTGAACATCACGCGATTGTGACAGTGCTCGCCCGTGGCAACCCCAATCGCCCCCAAACGCCGGCGAATCTCCGCATGGCCGAGAATATCGTCGGGGCTCGTCGGCTCCTCGATCCACCACGGATCGAATTCCGCGAGCCGCCGCATGTTCGCCACCGCTTCGTCCACGTCCCACACCTGGTTGGCGTCCATCATCAGCTTCAGGTTCTCGCCGATTTCCTCGCGCAGAATGCGTGCGCGGCGCACGTCTTCGTCGAGATTGCCGCCCACTTTCTGCTTGAAATGCGTCCAGCCCAACGCGACGCCTTCCCGCGCGAGGCGCCGAATCTTGTCGTCGTCGTAGCCCAGCCAGCCAGCCGAAGTCGTATAGGCGGGATAGCCCTGCGCGAGCATTTCCGCTTCGCGCACGCCCTTGGTCTTCGCGTGGCGATGCAGGATGGCCAACGCCTCGTAAGGCGTGATCGCATCGGTCACGTAGCGAAAATCGAGGCAGCGCACGAGTTCCTCGGGACTCATGTCCGCGAGCAGTTTCCATACGGGCTTGCCAACCGATTTGGCCCACAGGTCCCACACCGCATTGACGACTGCCGCCGTAGCCAGATGAATCGCGCCCTTGTCAGGGCCGATCCAGCGTAGTTGGCTATCCGAAGTAAATGCGCGCCAGAATGCGCCCATGTTTGAGGCAATGTCTTCGAGCCGCTTGCCGACTATGAGCGGCGCCAGCGCGTTGACCGCCGTCACGCAGATTTCATTTCCGCGCCCGATCGTGAACGTGAGCCCGTGCCCTGTGAATTTGTCTGGAGAATCGGTCTCGAGCGTGACGTAAGTGGCGGAGTAGTCCGGCGCGGCGTTCATGGCGTCGGAACCGTCGAGCGAACGCGAAGTGGGAAAGCGGATGTCGCGAACGGACAGCTTGCTGATCGTAGTCATTCGAACTCCCTGGTGAAGGGACGGCTTTCGGTAGGGGAAAACCAGACGTTTGCACGCGTTGACAACGCTGAATCTGCTACCTAGCATGCTAGCATGTCTTCTCAAAATCAAGCGTGCCGTGAACTCTTCATCCGAAATGGCGAGTGTTGGCGATCCTTATGTCGCACTGCAAAAGATTAGAGGCGGCGAGCGCGGCAGCCTGACCGATGCAGTCGAGCACGCACTGCGAGAAGCGATCGTCACGCTCGCGCTGGAACCCGGGATGATGATCGACAAGATGGCGGTCTGCGAACGCATGGGCGTGTCGCGCTTTCCGGTTTCCGCCGCGCTCGCGAAGCTCGCGCATGCGGGTCTCGTCGAAGTTTTGCCGCAGCGCGGCACGCGCGTCAAACCGATCGCGCTCGACGATATTCGCCAGCATCTGTTCATTCGCAGCGCGCTCGAAGTCGAAACGGTGCGCGGCGTCGCGCGCATGAAGGACCGTGCCACGATCGACGCACTGGCCGCCAATCTCGATGAGCAGCGCAAGATTGCCGGCAATGGACAGCGTCTCGAGTTTCATGAGCTCGATCTGGCGTTTCATGAAATCCTGCTCGACGCGGTGAACCTGCCGCGCGTGAAAGAGATCGTCGCGGTGTCGCGCAACGCGCTGGACCGCGCGAGGCAACTGCTGGCGAGTCCCGAGCGTCTCGTGCACACGCTCGAGGAGCACGAGCGGATTTTCGAGGCCATTCGCGCCGGCCGTGCCGACGCGGCGGCCAAAGCAATGCACGACCATCTCGATCAGGTGATCGAGGAATTGCGCCGGTCCGCGAAAGAACGGCCGGATCTCTTTGCACCTTGAGCACTTGGTCGTGCGTCGAGCAACGCCCGTCCTTCAACCCCCTTTGTGCAGCGCTGCAAGCCACGCCGCGCACGCAATCAAGAGGCCCCGGTAATGTGTCTGGCTTTTCTTCGCGGATCAGCGCCATGACGCCGCTCATCTCCGTCAACAAGCTGAGCAAGAGTTTTCCCGGCGTGAGAGCGCTTCACGAAGTGCAATTCGAGCTCATGGCGGGCGAGGTGCACGCGCTGATGGGCGAGAACGGCGCGGGCAAGTCGACCTTGATGAAGATTCTCGCGGGCGTGTATACGCGAGATTCGGGCGACATTCTCTACGACGGCCAGCCCGTAGCGTTCGCGAGTCCGGGCGAGGCCCAGGCCGTGGGCGTCGGCATCATTCATCAGGAACTCCAGCTGATGAATCATTTGACCGTCGCGCAGAACATGTTCATCGGCCGCGAACCGCGCGGGCGCCTCGGGCTCTTTCTCGACGAAGACAAGCTCAATGCGCAGGCCCGCGCGATTCTCGCCCGCATGCACGTGCAGCTCGACCCGCGCACCATGGTCGGCTCGCTCACGGTGGCAAGCCAGCAGATGGTCGAGATCGCCAAGGCGCTGTCGTTCGATTCGCGCGTGCTGATCATGGACGAGCCGACCTCCGCGCTCAACGACGCGGAAATCGCCGAGCTTTTCCGCATCATTCGCCAGTTGAAAGAGCGGGGCGTGGGGATCGTCTACATCTCGCACAAGATGGATGAGCTCAAGCAGATCGCCGATCGCGTCACCGTGCTGCGCGACGGCGAGTACGTCGCCACCGTCGCCGCCGCCGATACGAGCGTGCAGGCCATCATCGGCATGATGGTCGGCAGAACGCTCGCCGATGTTGCACCGTACCAGGGGCCGGCGCACCAGGGCGAAGTCGCGCTCGACGTGAAGCACCTGAACGCGGGCCCGCTCGTGCGGGATGTGAGCTTCACGTTGCGCAAAGGCGAAATACTGGGCTTTGCGGGACTCATGGGCGCGGGCCGCACCGAGGTCGCGCGCGCCGTGTTCGGCGCGGACCCGGTCGAATCCGGCGAGATCTTCGTGAAAGGCGCGAAGGTATCGATCAAAACGCCGGGCGACGCGGTCGCGCACAGCATCGGGTATCTCTCCGAGGACCGCAAGCGCTTTGGTCTCGCGACCGGCATGGACGTCGAATCGAACATCGTGATGTCCAATCTCGGCAAGTTCCTCTCGCTGAACGTGTTTCTGCGCCGCATGCAAATCCGCAAGACGGCGGCGCATTTCATCAGTCTGCTCGCCATCCGCACGCCTTCCGCCACGCAGCCGGTGCGTCTGCTGTCGGGCGGCAACCAGCAGAAGATCGTCATTGCAAAGTGGCTGGAGCGCGACTGCGACGTGCTTTTCTTCGACGAGCCCACGCGCGGCATCGACGTCGGCGCGAAAAGCGAAATCTACAAGCTGTTGCGCGCGCTCGCCGAACAAGGCAAGGCGATCGTGATGATCTCGTCGGAACTTCCGGAAATCCTGCGCATGAGCGACCGGATCGTAGTGATGTGCGAAGGCCGTATCACTGGCGAACTTTCCGCCAGCGAGGCGACCCAGGAGCGCATCATGCATCTCGCGACCCAGCGCGAAACCCTGCAAGCGGCATGAGCCTCAAGAGGTCGAATCCATGACTATGCAATCGGATACTGCGGCGCTCGCCGACCAGAAACGGTCGTCCGGCATCAAGGCGCGCATTTTCTCGCCCACTGCGCTGCAGAAAATGCTCGCGTTCGCGAGCCTGATCCTGCTGCTGATCTTTTTCAGCTTCGCTTCGCCTGCCTTCATGCAGATGGACAACATCCTCGGCATTCTGCAGGCCACCGCCGTGAACGGCGTGCTCGCCATTGCCAGCACGTTCGTGATCATCACGGGCGGCATCGATTTGTCGGTCGGCACGCTGATGACCTTTACCGCAGTCATTTGTGGTGTGTTTCTGACCTACTGGCATTTGCCGATGTGGATCGGCGTGCTTGCCGCAATCGGCACGGGAGCGGTGTGCGGAACCATTTCGGGCACGCTCACGGCGAAGATGAAGATCCCGCCGTTCATCGCCACGCTGGGCATGATGCTGCTGCTCAAGGGGCTTTCGCTCGTCGTCTCGTCCGACAAGCCGATCTATTTCAACGACACCGAAAACTTCTACATGATTTCGCAAGACTCGCTGATCGGTTATTTCCTGCCCAGCGTGCCTGTACCGAACGCGGTGCTCATTCTGTTCGTGCTCGCGATTGTGAGTTCGATCACGCTGAACCGCACCGCGCTTGGGCGCTATACGTTCGCGCTCGGCAGCAACGAAGAGGCCGTGCGGCTCTCGGGCGTGAACGTCGATCGCTGGAAGATCGCGATTTATGGCCTCGGCGGCGCGATTTGCGGCATTGCAGGGCTCCTGATCGCATCGCGCCTGAACTCGGCGCAACCGGCGCTCGGCCAGGGCTACGAGCTGGAGGCTATCGCGGCGGTGGTGATCGGCGGCACGTCGCTGAGCGGCGGCTCGGGCACGATCCTCGGCACCATCATCGGCGCGTTCATCATGAGCGTGCTGACCAACGGTCTGCGCATCATGTCGGTCGCGCAGGAGTGGCAGATCGTGGTGACGGGTCTCATCATCATTCTCGCGGTTTATGCGGATATCCTGCGCCGCAAGAAGAGCTAAAAAAGGAGACGAAAGAAGCACGGAAAGAACGGGGAGTAAAACAAGGCTCCCTCAACGGCTGGAGGTCTATGGCCCACCCTAGGAGGAGAAATGTCATGTTGAAAAGAAAACTGATCAGTGCCGTCATCGGAGTGGGCGCGCTCGTGGGCGCGTCGAGCTTGGCCCATGCTGAGGAACCCTATATTCCGATCATTTCGAAGGGCTTTCAGCATCAGTTCTGGCAGGCCGTGAAATCCGGCGCGGAACAGTCGGCGAAGGCGAACAACGTCAGGATCACGTTCGAAGGCCCTGAGACCGAGGCCATGGTCGACAAGCAGATCGACATGCTTTCGGCCGCGCTCGCCAAGAAGCCACAGGCGCTCGGCATCGCCGCGCTCGACAGCAAGGCCGCCATTCCGCTGCTCAAACGCGCGCAGTCCAGCAAGATCCCGGTGATCGCGTTCGACTCGGGCGTCGACAGCGATATCCCGCTCACGACCTGCGCCACGGACAACCTCGCGGCCGCCGCGCTCGCCGCCGACAAGATGGCGGAGATGATCGGCAACTCCGGCGAAGTCGGCGTGATCGTGCATGACCAGACCAGCCGCACGGGTATCGACCGGCGCGACGGCTTCCTCAACGAGATGAAGACGAAGCACCCCGGCATCAAGATCGTTTCCGTGCAGTACGGCGCGGGCGACCACCTGAAGTCGGCGGAAATCGCCAAGGCCATGATTCAGGCGAACCCGAACCTCAAGGGTATTTTCGGCGCCAATGAAGGCTCGGCGGAAGGCGCGGCGATCGGCGTGAAGGAGTCGGGCAAGAAGCTGGTGCTGATCGGCTACGACTCGGGCAAGGAGCAAAAGGAGGCCATCATGTCCGGCCTGATGGCGGGCGCGATTACGCAGAACCCGGTCGGCATCGGCAAGTGCGTCGTCGATTCCGCGGCGAAGGCGTTGAAGGGCGAAGCGCTGCCCAAGAAGATCGACACGGGCTTCTACTGGTACGACAAGACCAATATGAGCGACCCGAAGATCGCGGCGGTGCTTTACGACTGACTTGTATGGATGTGAGTCATGTGCAGGGCGAAAGGAAGAGCCGCGGCGCTTGCCGTGCTCGCCGTTCCGAGGCACATTGCAGGCAGCGAGTAACTCAATGCTGAAAGTGAAAAGCGGAGACCGGATTCAATATCCGGTCTCCGTTTTTTTACTGGGCTTCAATCGTGCGTGTTGCGCGTTGCCTTATGCCGTTGCCGTTCCGCTCGTCGCGGCAATCGCCCACTGCGGCGCATCCTGCAACGCAACGGGGCGCAGGAAGCGCTCGATCGCCGCGTAACCTACCGAGGTGGTTTGCGGCTGCGTCGAAGCGGGCCACGGGCCGCCGTGCTGCTGCGCATCGCACACGGCAACGCCCGTCGGCACGCCGCCGAACAGCACGCGACCTGCGATACGTTGCGCAGCGACTGCGAGCGCGCGATTGGACGGCGTATCGGCTTGCGCGCCCCACAGCGTCACCGTGAGCGAACCTTCCACCGCAGCGAGCACGTCGCGCGTTTGCGCGTCGTCACGCACCTTCACGATCAGCGCGGCCGGACCGAACATCTCTTCGTGCAGCGCCACGTTGGCGATGAACGTCTGCGCGTCGGTTTCGAACAGACGCGGCGCGGGCGCGGCGGCATCCTCGTCGTGTGCCGGAGCGGCCAGACGCACGCGCACGTCCGCCTGGCTAGCGATATGCGCAGCGGCGCCTTCGAACCCGCGGCGCATGGCGGCCGTGAGCATGGCATGCGGCTTCTGCGCGGACAACGCTTGCGCCAGAGCCTCTACGAAGCGCTCGCCATTTTCGTCGTCGCGCACGACGATCAACCCGGGGCTCGTGCAGAACTGGCCGCAGCCCATCGTGATCGAAGCGGCGAGGGTAGCGGCAGGCGTATCGACGCCTTCCGCAAGGGCTTGCGGCAGCACGACGAGCGGATTGATCGAGCCGAGTTCGCCATAAAACGGAATCGGCCGGCGACGCGCATTGGCCGCGCGCCACAGGGCCACGCCGCCCTGATACGAACCCGTGAACGCCACCGCCGCGACATCGGCGTGGCCAACGAGATGCACGGCCGCTTCGCGCGACGCCTGATCGACGAACGCGATCACGCCTTCGGGCAGGCCCTGTTCGCGCAGCACGCTCGCGGCGAGCGCATGCACGCGGCGCGACAGTTCGGGATGGCCCGAGTGCGGCTTGACGATCACCGTGCAGCCCGCAGCGAGCGCCGAGGCCGTATCGCCGCCGAGCACCGAGAACGCGAACGGGAAATTGCTCGCCGAGAACATGGCGACCGGCCCGAGCGGCAGTTGCACACGCGTGAGGTGCGGGCGGCCCGCGGGCGGCGCGCCGGGCACGGCGGCGTCGTCGACGTGGCGATTGGCGATGCCCGCATCCACGCGCTCGGCAAAGCCGCGCAGCTGAAACGCGGTACGTGCGAGTTCGCCATTCAAACGCGCGGCGCCAAGCGACGTTTCTTCGTCGGCGATGGTGACGAGCTGGGCGGCGTCGTTTTCGAGCGCGTCGGCGAGGCCGCGCAGCAGGGCGCTACGCACGGCACGCGAAGCCGCGCCATAAAGAGCCTGTGCTTCGTGTGCGAGCGCGGCGGCTTCGTCGATACGCGCGAAAGACGCGTTGTTTTCTGTCTGCATTGCGAATTCACTCCAGATTAAAAAAGACCGCGCTCGGCGAGATTGGTATAAAGGGCGCGCACGCCGAACGTCCACGGTTCGATTTCGGTGCAAAGGCGTACGGTGTTGACGATGGCGCCAAGCGGCGGCGCGCTGATCGTCACCCGGTCGCCAAGGTGATGCGTGAAGCCGCCGCCGGGCGCGTCGCGGTCCTTGATCGGCGAGAACATCGTGCCGAGAAAAAGCATGAAACCGTCCGGATACTGATGATGGCGGCCCCACGCCTGCGAAACGAGATCGAGCGGATCGCGGCTGATTTCCTGCATGTGGCTCACGCCTTCGAGCAGGAAGTTGTCGTCGGCCCCTTCCACGCGAAGCGAGACGCTGGTGGCACGAACCGTGTCGAGCGTGAAGCCCTCATCGAACAGACGAATGAACGGTCCGATCGCGCACGAGCCGTTGTTGTCCTTGCATTTGCCGAGCAGCAGGGCCGAGCGGCCTTCGATGTCGCGCAGATTGACGTCGTTGCCGAGCGTCGCCCCGACCACTTCGCCGCGGCTGTTGACCGCGAGCACGACCTCAGGCTCGGGGTTATTCCACGCCGAGGCGGGATGCAGGCCGATATCGGCGCCGAAGCCCACGGAGGACATCGGCTGGGACTTCGAGAACACCTCGGCGTCCGGCCCAATGCCGACTTCCATGTATTGCGACCACGCGCCACGGCGCTGAAGTTCTTCCTTCAGTTTGATCGCGGCCTCGGACCCCGGCTTGATTTTCGAAAGATCGGCGCCGATCAGCTTCGTGATTTCGGTGCGTACGTCCTGGGCTTTGGCGGGATCGCCACCGGCCTGTTCTTCGATCACGCGTTCCAGAAGACTCACGGCGAACGTCACGCCACACGCCTTGATCGCCTGCAGGTCACAGGGCGCGAGCAGCCAGGGGCGATCCGCGGGGCGGTCGCCCGCGAAGCTGTGTTCGAGCAGCGCCTCAGCCGTGCCCAGCGGCTCGCCGGGCGTATGCCGCACGACATCGAGCAGATCGTCGTATTCGAACAAGTCGGCCGTGGTGGGCGCCACCTCCGAAATATCGAAGACCATGCCGCCGCGCACGACGACTACACAGGGTCCGTCGCCCTCCGGCGTGGGCCGCCAGACACGGCCGACGAGCAGCGCGCTATCGAGATCGTGCGGGAGATAAGCGGATGTTGAGGTCATGGCGGGCGTTCCGGAGTGAGCGTGGCGACAGCATCGTAGGGCGGATGCGCGTGCGCGTCCAAAGGAACGCCGCTTTGTCCAACTGGCTGGACGATCGGCCGCCCCGGTCGAATTGACCCGGCGGCGGCCCGTAATGCGGGTTAGAACAGGTGCTTGATACCGGCCGACACCGCAACCTGATTCGAGGTTGTCGAGGGCGAGAGATAGCCGATGTCCGCGACTGCCTGGCGGCCCCACGAATCGACTCCGCTCGCATGCTGGTACGCAGCCGTCACATACAGCTCGGTGGCTTTCGAGAGCGAGTAGCCGGTGCCCAGATTCCACTGCTCGTAGCGCGCGCCGCCCGTACCGTTCAGGTTGCCGCCGTTCGTGTAGTCGAACGAGGTGCCGACGCGCAGGAAGGGCGTGACCTGGTAGCGCACGCTCGCCCCCACCGTATTGAACGAGGCGGTGCCGTGGTAGTTCTGCGTATTCAGCGCGGCGGTGGCGCCGAGATCGCGGTATTGCGTGTTGGACCAGGCGATGCCCAGGATGGCCGAGCCGATCGTCCAGGTCGAGGCCACGGCGACCGTCTGTTGCGTGCGGGCGGACGCGAATCCCGAGATGGACGGGTTCGATGCCGGCGTCGTGGCGGACCCGGCGGAGCCGAGATTGTTGCTGGTGGCGCTCGCATTTGCGTTCGTGCCATAGAGCGAAGTGTTCGGGTTGCGCGCGTTGATGATCGATGCGGCCACCGCAACACTCGGCCCGGTATAGCTGAAGCCCGCGGACCAATACTGGTTCTGCGTGAAGTTGCCCGCTATCCCGCCCAGGCTGTACAGCGCGCCGAACCGGAATCCTCCAAAGGAGTCCGAACTGTACTTGATCGCGTTGTTGATGCGGTGCGTGAAATTCAGATTGTCATAGTCGGCCGGATGGATCGCGAGGTTGCCGAAGTACCAGGCATAGAGCAGCGGCGACACGTAATCCACCGCGGCGTCGGACTGGCGCCCGAGCGATGCGGTGCCGTAATTGGGTGCGGTGATGCCGATCCAGGCCTGACGGCCGAACAGGGTGCCACCCTGGCCGAGCGTGCCGTTGCTGACACTGAAGCCGCTTTCGAGCACAAACAGCGTCTTCACGCTGCCGCCGAGATCTTCGATGCCTTTCAGGCCCCAGCGGCTCGAACTCGGGCCCGAGGTGCCGCTGTCGAACTGGGCGACCTGCCCGCCGCCGGTGGGCTTGCCACCGGCAGGCGTTGCCGCCGTCTGAACGTTGTTCGTGTAGGTCACGTTGCCCGTGACGATCCCGTAGAGGGTCACGCTGCTTTGGGCATAGGCGGCGACGGGCGACAGTGCGACGGTAGTGAGCGCGAGAAGAGTTTTTTTCATGGGTGTGGGCGTGTTCAAGCCGTGGTCGGAGCCAAGGCATCGAAAACATCGAACGAGTTAGTGCGGGAAGTAGTCGGGCAAGCGATAGCCCTGGTAGGTCGGGTTGCGCAGGATCGCCGCGCGGAACTCGTCCGATCGATAGGCCGCGACAATATCGGCGGTTTCCTTCGAATTACGGTTCGCCGATTTGACGACCACCTGATTCACGTAAGGCGAGCGCATTTGTTCGAGCGCCAGTGCTTCGGTCAGACGGTGCCCGCTGGAGATGGCGAAGTTGCCCTGGATAGCCGCGAAATCGACGTCTTCGAGCGCACGTGGCGCCTGTGCGGTCTCGAGCGGGACGATGCGAATGCCGGCGGGATTGGCGACCACGTCACGCTCGGAAACCTCCACGGGGTTGGGATTCTCGCGAATGCGGATCCAGCCAATCGCCTGAAGAATCTTGAGCGCGCGTTCAAGATTGACGGGGTCGTTCGGCACGGCGACCGTCGCGCCGGCCTTCACCTCGGAGAGCGAGTGATGGCGGGTCGAGTAGAGGCCCATGGGCGGCGTGGGCACTTGCACGACGCCGACGAGGTCGGTGCCGTTGCGGTCGTTGTATGCCTTCAGATAGACGCTGTGCTGCATCACGTCGGCGGCGATTTCGCCGTGCCACACGGCCTGGTTCGCCTCGAGCCCGGTGCTGAAGTTCACGTACTGGACGGTGTAGCCCTTGCGCTTGAGTTGCGGCTCGACGCCTTCGCGAAATTCGTCCGCGTATGGTCCGGGCACAAAGCCGACTCGCAGCACGTGCGCGGCGTTGTCGGCAGCGCGGACAGCCGGCGGCGGCTGCACGAACAGCGCGATCGTGGAAAATAATATCTGGATAACTAATCGATATCGCATGATGAATGTCTTCGTGTTTTGGAAAGGCCGATTATGGTTGGGCCTTTCGCGGGCGGCCAATATTAAATCGAGATTTACATATCGGCTGCCCGCATGGATTACGAAGCGGCGCGGTTATCTTTGGCGGGAATTAGAAGCGCAGGATTTGATGGTTTTCACGCCACCGCGCGACTTATAACATCGACTTCTTTCTAATAGATTGCCGAGGCTGCCACGCATGAACACACGCCGCAACTTCATTCGAATCTCAGCCGGAGCCGCTGCGCTCGCCGCCTTGCCGGTGCTCGGCGCATTACCCGCGCGCGCGGCCAGTGCATCGCGTACGCTGCGCGTAGGGAATCAGAAGGGTTATCTGAGTCTGCTGAAAGGACGCGGCACGCTCGAGAAACGGCTTGCGCCCCTCGGTGTCGCGGTCACGTGGACAGAATTCGACGCAGGCCCGGTGCAACTCGAAGCCCTCAACGTAGGCTCGATCGACTTTGGCGACGTGGGCGAGGCGCCCCCCATCTTCGCGCAGGCGGCCGGCGCGCCGCTCGCCTATGTCGCGGCCACGGTGCCGCGGCCGCAAGCGGAAGCGGTGCTCGTGCCGCGCGCTTCGGCCGTTCGCAGCGTAGCGGATCTCAAGGGCAAGACCATCGCGCTCAATCGCGGCAGCAACGTCCACTATTTCCTCGTCAAGCTGCTGCAGGCGCACAACCTTCAGTATGGCGACGTGAAAGTCGTGTTCCTCGCGCCCGCCGATGCGCGCGCGGCGTTCGAGCGCAACTCCATCGACGCGTGGGTGATCTGGGATCCGTTTCTCGCCGCCGCGCAGAAAACCCTCGACGCCCGCATTCTCGCCGATGCGAGCGGCGTGGTCGGCAACCGCGCCTACTATTTTTCGTCGCTCAGCTACGCGAAACAAAACCCGGATGTCATCAAGGTCCTCATCGATGAATTGAGCCAGATCGATCAGTGGGGGCAGGCCAACCGGGCCGCGCTCGCCGCCCAGCTCGCGCAGGTGTGGGGCTTGCCGAACGACGTGGTCAGCGAGGTGATCGGGCGCGTGCAGTTCGGCACCGGGCCGATCACGAAGGCCATCCTCGCCGAGCAGCAGCAGATCGCCAATACCTTTTTCGACCTCAAGCTGATTCCGAAACGCGTGAACGTGCTCGAAGCGGCAGCGCCGGGAATCGTTTAGCGCGACGATTTTCTCGTCTGCCCCGGCCGCTCCCGCGCGCCGGGGCTTTCTCACCCTTCACAATCCCAGCGCGCGGCGCGCCGCCATGGTGCGCAGCAAGCTGTTGGACGGCGCGTGAATGCGCGCGCACTGCACGTTGCGGTGATGGCGCTCGAGCGGATTGTGCCGCGCAATCCCGTGATTGCCCGCGAGTTCGAGCGCGATATCCACGGCCTGTATCGCATTGTCCACCACGTTGTGCTTGACGACGGCAGACAGCTCAGCAGGCGCCGTGCCTGCGTCGATCGCGTCGGCATGGCTACGCAGCAGCCAGTCGTTGCTCGCCAGCAGCATCTCGATGCGCCCCACGCTTTCCTGCACGATCGGAACGGTGGCGAGCGCCGCACCGCCTAGCGCAGCGGGCTTGCGCTCGGTGAGGAAGGCGAGCAGCCAGTCGCGCGCCGCCCGCGCCGCGCCGTCGTAAACCGTACCGACCAGACTGAAGTACCACGCCGTGGCGTGCGGATCGCGCTGTACGCCGAGATGCGCCGGCCTCAAACCGACCACATCGTCCGCAGAAACCGCCACGTCCGTGAACACCACATCGTGGCTCGCGCTCGCCCGCATGCCGAGCGGGTCCCACGTCTCCACGATGCGCACGCCCGCCGCCTCGCGGGGCACGAGAAAATGGCCGAGACGCGGTTCGGGTTCGTCGGTGCGGGCAAGCACGTTGATCCACGTGAGCAGGGGGGCGCCCGTCACATAGAGTTTGTGTCCCGTGATGCGCCACGAGGCGCCTTCGCGGCGCGCGAGCGTGTCGGGCAGGCCGCCATGCGAGGGCGAACCGAGCGCCGGCTCGACCTGGGCCGCGTTGACGAGCGCGCGGCCTTCCACGCTCGCCCGCGTGAGGCGCCGCGCGAGCGCTGCGGGCCAGTTTCCCGTGTGCTCGCGCGCATCGTGCACGATCATGGCGTGCTGGCTGTAGTGCATCGAGAGAATGAGTGCGACGGACGGATCGCCATAAGCGATCTCGGCGACGATCGCGCGCGCCACCGCGAGCCCCGCGCCGAAGCCGCCGTCGCTGCGGGCAATATTCGCGCGCAGCAGGCCCGCTTCGCGCAACGCGCGGAATTGCTCGAGCGGCGCAGTGGCATTGCGATCATACTCGTCGGCGAGCGCGGCAAACGCGCCGCCGAGCCGCGCCGCGCGCTCGATCAACGCGGCGGCGTGGTCCTCGTCGCGCGCGAGCGCGGCGTCCGGAGTGAATGCGTTCACGGTGCTCTCCCTCAGCGATCAGCGTTCGCCGCCCGGCGCACGCGGGTCTTGCGTGGCGCCATGGCGCACGAGGCGTCCGAAGAACGGATGACCGGGGTCGTTGAACCCCGGTGTCGAAGGATGGCCGCTTGCCACGAGCGAATCGACGAATGATTCGTCATCCTCATCGAGACGATACTGTAGCGCGGGCAGATAGTCGCGCCATTGCGCTTCGGTGCGCGGCCCCGCGATCGCCGAAGTGATATAGCGGCTATTGAGCACCCACGCCAGCGCGAACTGCGCAGCGGTGAGGTTGCGCGCCTGTGCATGCGCCTCCACACGCCGCGCAAGCTCGATCGTTTCGGCGCGCCATTCGGTCTCGCTCAGGCGGCGGTCCTGCCGTCCCGCGCGCGTGTCGGCGCCGGGCTGGGCACCGGGCTCGTACTTGCCGGTCAGCACACCCCGCGCGAGCGGGCTGTACGAGATCACGCCAAGCCCATAGTGCCACGCCGCGCTCAACTGCTCTGCCTCGACCTGGCGATTGGCAAGGTTGTAGAGCGGCTGGCTCGCAACGGGCCGCGGCACGCCCAGCAAATCGGCCACGCGGCTGAACTCGGCAATGCGCCAGGCGCGATGATTCGAGAGCCCGTAGTGCCGCAGCTTGCCGGCCGCGATCAGATCGCCCAGCGCGCGCACGGTTTCCTCGACTGGCGTGTGATGGTCTTCGCGATGCAGATATACGAGGTCCAGATAATCGGTATCGAGCCGCGCGAGGCTCGCTTCGACCGCGCGGATCACATGTTTGCGCGACGCGCCGGCCGCGTTGATATCGCGCGGGTTGCCAACGGGGTTGCCAAACTTCGTGGCGAGCACCCAGCGGTCGCGTTGGCGGGCGATATGCCGGCCCACCACACGCTCGCACTCGCCCTGGTGGTAGACGTCGGCGGTATCGATCGAATTCACGCCTTGCTCCTGCGCGGCGCCGATGATGCGTTCGGCCGTGGCGTCGTCGGTTGGTCCGCCGAACATCATCGTGCCGAGCGTCAGCGTGGAGATTTTCAGGCCGCTATGGCCCAGTTGCCGGTATTCCATGCAGGTTCCTTGAGTCATTCAAACCGCGCGCCGCGAGCGCGCTCATCGTGACAGCCAGACATCGGCGAAACTCGCTGCCAAGCCGTCGGGTGAAATGGAGTGGTCGTGCACGCGCTTCGAGGCGAGCGTCACCCACTGTGGCGAGACGAGATTCAGGTCGGGCAGATCGCGCTCCAGAATGCGCTGGATCTGCGCAAACTGCTGCTTGCGCTTCGTTTCGTCGCTTTCTCTCGCGGCTTGCGCAAACAGGCCGTCGATTTGCGGGTTGCTGTAGTGCGAGCCGTTGGTGAAGGGCACGCCGGGGCGGAAGTTGTCGGTCGTGTACAAACGCGCTACGCCAACCACCGGATCGAACAGATTGCTCATGCCATTTACGGTGAAATCGAATTGCCGGTCGGTATAGACGCGCTTCAAGTAAGCTGCGAGATCCTGATTGCGGATCGTCACGGCGATCCCCACGCGGGCGAGCGCCGACTTGATGTACTCGCCCGTGCGCGCGGGCAGGTCGCCGATCGGCAGCGGGTCGAGCGTAAGCGCGAAGCGTGTGCCGTCCGCCTTGCGCGGATAACCGGCCTCGTCGAGCAGGCGGTTGGCGCGCGCCACGTCGAAGGGGTAGGGCACGGGTGCTGCGTCATAGTAGCGGTTCGACGGCATCAGCGGGCTCGCCGTGAGCGTCGCGTAGCCGTAGTAGATGACCCTGCGGATGACTTCGCGATCGATCGCCGAGGCAATCGCCTGACGCACCTTCAACGACTTGAGCACCGGGTTGTCGAGATTGAACTCGATGCGCGCCACACCAGCCTGAAACTCGTAGCCGCGTGTGTCGATGC
Source organism: Paraburkholderia sp. BR10937 (assembly GCF_040965695.1). Lineage (NCBI taxonomy): Bacteria > Pseudomonadati > Pseudomonadota > Betaproteobacteria > Burkholderiales > Burkholderiaceae > Paraburkholderia > Paraburkholderia sp. BR10937. The sequence goes on along the minus strand of NZ_JBFRCL010000008.1, from coordinate 187,047 downwards.
CGAGCTTCGGAGTGGCCTTGAGGCGGTCGAGGTCGGCGAGCGGCACGGGCGTGTCGCCGCCGAGATCGACCGAGCCGTCCTCGAACGCCACCGCGCGCGCGGCCGGGTCGGCGACGATCTTCACGATGATACGGTCCAGATATGGCTTGCCGGCGTTCCAGTAGTCGTCATTGCGCGCATATTCGATGTAGCTGCCGCGCACCCACTTGACGAAGCGGAACGGTCCGGTGCCGATGGGCGCGTTGTTGGCCGGATTGGCGAGCACGTCCTTGCCCTCGTAGAGGTGCTTCGGCAGGATCGGCGTTTCCGAAGCCGAAAACGCGCGTATCAGCCACGGCGCCGGCTCGCTGAGCGTCAGCACGACCGTATCGGGGTCTGGCGTGGCGATCGCGGTGACGTTCGCAAAGGTGGTACGCGCGCGCGGATGCACGCGTCGCAGCGTTTCGATCGACCATGCAACGTCGGCCGAAGTAAACGGCGCGCCGTCGTGCCATTTCACGCCGTGCCGCAGATGAAACACATAGCGGCGCCCGCCGTCCTCGATCTCCCATGCGGTGGCGAGCAACGGCTTGGGCTTCAGATCGAAGTCGTAGTCGAGCAGCCCTTCAATCACTTTCGGGCTGACCTTGAGGACGTTCACGGCGGTCGTGGCGACATCCACGAGCGCCGTCGGCTCCGGCGTCACCACGAAATTGAGCGTGCCGCCGCGCGTTTGCGCGTGCGCGGCAACGTGTGCGGCCACGCTCGCCATGACGAGGAGCATGAGAACGACACGGCGCGGCGCCGTGCGCAGGAGGAGAGCGATCATCGGTTCGGCAACAGGCGATGGGAGAAAATGAGCGCGCTGGCAGCCAGCGCCCTTTGGGTCAGCCGGCGAGCACGCCGTCACGCTCCGCGCGACGCGCCAGCGCCGCCTCGAGCGGTGCCGGATCGACCCATTGCGCGAAGTCGAAATCGGCCGCGATAAAGCCGTGCTCGAAGAGAAAGCGCTTGAAGTGCGCGAGCGCATCGAGCGCTCCGGCGTCGAGTCCGATCGCGAGTTGCCGGTGCAGGCCCGCGCCATAGGCGCGCGTCACCCAGTGCTCGGCACTGCGCACTTCGCGGGCGACATAGCGCGTGACGTCGCCGGGATGCGCGCTGGCCCACGCAGCCACGCCGAGCGTGCGCGCGAGCACGCGTTCGACGAGGTCGGGCCGCTCGCGCAGGAGTTGCGCATCGACCGTGAGCGGGCGCGGCGTACCGTTGTTCGCGTGCGCACGCCGGTCGGGATGCGCGCTGATGTCGACCAGCACGCGTGCGCCGAGCACGTTGGCGATGTCGAGTCCGGTCGCGCCCTTGACGAACACCACGTCGGCCTCGCCGCGCAGCAGCGCCGCCGCCTCGCGGGAAAACTCGTGAGCGCGCTGCGCATCGAGCCATTCGCCGAGCGGCGCGGATTCGTCCGGCTTTGGGTGGGCGAGGCCACGGGGCGCATGCGGCAGATCGACCAGCTCGACCTCGGCAGGCGGAACGTCGATGGCTTCGAGCAGCGCATGCAGCCCTCGCAGTGCAGTGGCACGATGAAAATCGACTACTTCGCCGTCGGTATTGATCGGCAATCCGAATCGACGCCCCGAGAGCGAGGCGCGCGTGGGCGTGAGGTGCGGATCGAGCGTGATGAGCGCCTGAAACTCATCGACCCAGCTCACGCCGATGAGCCGGGTATCGCTGCCATGCGCCCGCGCCCATAGCGCCGGGATGTTGCCGCCCTGACGAAACGACCACGGCTGCGTATGCGTGAAATGCGAGCGGCGGATGGCCGGGTCGTCGGCGTCCTGCAATGCCTTCACTTCGATGCCGTCGGCAGCGAATTCGGCCTGCAGCAATCCTTGCTGCGCGGCGATGCCGAATGGCGTCGGCGCAGGGCATCGGGTGTACCAGAGCAGCGTCATGAAGACTCCTCAGTGGCGGACAGGTGCATCGCGCAGAACTTCTGCGCGGACGGCATGGAGCAATCGATTATCGGCAAGCGCTTGCCGCGAGGTCAAAGAACGAATCGTGAAATAGGTCTACACGCGAGGGTGATTTGCTTTGGCCGCAATATCGGGCTGCCCGCTTGCGCGAACTGCAGGCCAACGCAGAGATGCGAATAACAAAATGCGAATTCGGTGGTTAGTCGCGCGCAATGCGCTCCCTATACTTTTCTTTTTGGCTAAACGCCTCGTGGCCGCCCGGGAATCGAAATAGTTCGCGGGCCTGACAAAAAGGAAAACGCAATGTCCGCTCTTCCCACTCAACTTCCGGTGCGCGCTCGCGGGGCCGGTTTGTCGTTGCAGGATGCGCTAGCAGACTTGCCATCGCTCGCGAATGAAATCGGCAAAGACGCAGCCGCGCGCGAAGGGCGCCGCGAATTGCCTTTCGAGGGCTTCGAGGCGTTCCGGCGCTCGGGGCTGGGACGCCTCAGGTTGCCGGTGGAATGGGGCGGCCTGGGCGGCTCGCTCGTGGACGAATTCGACGTGATCGCGACGCTGGCCGCGGCCGACAGCAATCTCGCGCACGCGCTGCGCATTCACTACGATCAGACCGAAGCGCTGCTGCTGTCGGCGCGCACGCCGTTCAACGATTTGCAGATCCAGCGCGTGATCGACGGCGCCATTTTCGGGGGCGCCTCGACCGAGCTGGGTACGTCGCGTCCCGGCGAATACACGACGGCGCTCAGGCGCGACGGCGAGCATTACCGGCTCGACGGCCGCAAATACTATTCGACCGGCACGGCCTTTTCCGACTACGCACGCCTGAGCGTGCTCAACGACGAGGGCCAGCCCGTGGTGGCGATCGTCCCGGTGCGGCGCGAAGGGCTCACGGTGCTCGACGACTGGGACGGCATGGGGCAACGCATGACGGCAAGCGGCAGTCTCGTGTTCGAAAACCTGCTCGTGCGCGCCGACGAGATCACGGAACGCGGCCTGGCCACGCTTGCCGGCCGTCATGGCGGCGCGCTGCGGCAACTCCACCTCGTGGCGGTGGCCGCGGGCATCGTTCGCAACGTGGTCGCGGACGCGAGGCGCTACGTGCTGGAGCATGGGCGCCCCGTCCTGCACAGCACGGCGCCCTCCGCGCGCGAGGATGCCTTCATTCAGCAGGTCGTCGGCACGCTCTCCGCGCACAGCCATGCGATCGACGCGCTGGTGCGCGAGAACGCCCGCACGCTCGATCGATCGGCGCAGGCGATCCGTGCGGGTGCGCCAGACGCCGATCAGCTCGTGCTGGAAGGCGCGCTGGCGACGGCGCGCACGCAGCTCGTGGTGAGCAAGCTGGCGCTCGAAGCCGGCGAGCGCCTGTTCGAAGCCGGCGGGGCGTCGGCCACTTCGCGTGCGCACAATTTCGACCGGCACTGGCGCAACCTGCGCACGATCTTCAGTCACAACCCGCTGCTGCACAAGGCGCGCGTCGTGGGCGACTACGCCTTGAACGGCGTGACGACGCACCTCACCGAAGGCCGCGTGTTCTGAAACCGATCATCCAGGGAGAGTCCAAAAGATGAGCCGCACTTCGTCGCGCCGCCTGCATTTGAACGTCAATATCCTCCATTCGGGCTTCGTGCCATCGGCGTGGCGTCTTGCCGATGCCGATCCGCGCGCATTCGTGGACGTGGCGCACTATGTGCGGGTCGCGCAACTCGCCGAACGCGCGAAGTTCGATGCGGTCTTTCTCGCCGACAACGCGGCGATCATCGACCAGATCGACTTCCGTCCGATCACGGCGCTCGAGCCCACGGTGCTGCTCGCCAGCATTGCGGCGGCGACCACGCATATCGGCGTGATCGGCACGGCCTCGACGAGCTACAACGAGCCCTACAACATCGCGCGCCGCTTCGCCACGCTCGATCATGTCAGTCGTGGCCGTGCGGGCTGGAATGTCGTGACGACGGCCGATTTGCCGTCTGCGCGCAATTTCGGCCACGCCACGGTGCCCGATCACGCGCAGCGCTATGCGCGGGCCGCGGAGTTCACGGAACTCGTGAAGGCCCTCTGGGATAGCTGGGACGACGACGCCTTCATCGGCGACAAGGCGAGCGGCCGTTTCATCGACGCGACGAAGGTGCGGCCGGTCGCGCATGAAGGGCGCTTTTTCAGGGTGCAGGGGCCATTGAATCTTCCGCGCGCGCCACAAGGTCATCCTGTGCTCGTGCAGGCGGGCGGATCGGGCGATGGCCGCGATCTCGCGGCGCGCCACGCCGAGGCCGTGTTTTCCGCTTCGCAATCGTTCGAGGAATCGGTGGCGTACCGGCGCGACCTCAATGCGCGCGCTGCAGCGTACGGGCGCACGCAGGGCGTGCAGGTGCTCGCGGGCCTCACGACCATTATCGGCGCGACCGAAGCCGAGGCGCTGCGGCGCCGCGACGAACTCGTCGAGCAGATCCCCTGGCGCTACAGCCTCACGCGCCTCGCCGGCACGCTGGGCCTGTCGCCCGATCAGCTCGACCTCGACGCGCGCCTGCCGGAGCACCTCGCGCTACCGAACGGCGGCAACGGCAATCACACGTTCTTTCATGCCACGATCGCTGAGGCACGCCGAGGCGGCCATACGGTGCGCGAGTTGATCCGCGCGCTCGCGGGCGGCGGCGGGCATCGCGTGATCGTCGGGACACCCGAGCAGATCGCCGACGATATCGAGCACTGGTTCAAGGGCGAGGCCGCCGACGGCTTCAACCTCATGCCAGACGCGCTGCCGGACGGGCTGGAGGCGTTCGTGAACGGCGTGGTGCCGATCCTGCAACGGCGTGGGCTCTTTCGAACCGGATACGAAGGCAATACGTTGCGCTCTCATCTCGGGCTCGAGCGGCCGGCCGTGGGCGAGGGGGCGGTTGGCGAGGCGCTTCAGCGCGCCTGATGTGCGGCGTTGCGCGGCGCACTTCGGGCGCCGCGACGACACGATTCAGCGGCGCAGGCCAGCCTCGTGCAGCAGAGGCAGCACGCGCTCGCCGAAGAAGTCGAGGTCGGGCTGAAAGTCGTAGAAGCTCAGTTGCACACCGTCGATGCCTGCCGCGTGAAGCTTGATGATCTTGTCGGCCACCTCTTCGGGCGAGCCCACGATCGCAATGTTGCCGCCCACCGCGCGTGAGGCCGCCTTCGCGCGATCCTCGAAACCGCCGCGCCACGCATGCGCGTCGCTGTCGAAGCGGTGAAAGCTTCCCTCGTCGGCGTGCGCGACGATGGCGTCGTGATAGGCGCGCGCCTCGGCGGACGTCTCGCGGCAGATCACCATCGGATTGATCAGCGTGCGCACCTCGCGCCCGTATACACGCGCCGCGGCCTTCACGCGCGCGGTGTGCGCGGGCAGCGCTTCCAGCGCGCGATCGATCTGCGGTCCCGCCGGGCTCGTGATGAACACCACGTCGGAGTAGCGCGCGGCGAAGTCGATCCCCGCGTCGGAGCCCGTCGCATTGATGAGCAGCGGGCGGCCATAGCGCGGCTTGGGCGTGACGTACGCGCCTTGCAGGCGCCAGCCCGAAAGTTCCGGCTCGAAACTGAAGTTGTCCGGTTGCGCCCACAACTGCTGCACGGCGTCGAGGAATTCGGCGGCCATCTCATAGCGCCGGTCGTGCTCGATGCGGTTCCAGCCAAACATCTCGTGCTCGATGGCGCGGTGCCCCGTGACCACGTTGATGCCCCAGCGTCCGCGCGAAATGTGGTCCAGCGTGGCTGTGAACTTCGCGAAGTGCAGCGGGTGCCAGGGCCCGTAGAGCACATGGGTCGTGGCGGCCAGGATGATGCGCTCGGTGCGTGCGGTCAGCGCCGCCAGCGTCATGAACGAGTCGAGCGCATGGCCGTCGAACACGCCGCCATAGCCGCCTTTCGGCAGCCATTGCGACAGGGCGAAGACGAGATCGAATCCGAGCGCTTCGCACTTCTGCACGAGCGCCGCGTTGTAGTCGAACGACCAGTCCGTGCCGCGCGGCAGCGTCGAAGCGCTCCAGCCGCCAGCCTGGATCGGCAGGAACAGTCCCAGCATGAGCGGCTGCGCGAATGCACGCGCCACCGGGCTATTGGAAAAGGCGGCGGGGGAGGCGACGGAAACGAAGGGCGTCGATGCAACAGCAGATGTGCGCGGCTCGGCCACGGGAAATTCGCTCAAGACAGACACCCCTGGAGGTTCGTTGCGGCGCTGGGCGCCGTGCTGGTCGATCGGTCAAGCCACCGATTAAACACGGGCGGCACGCGAATAACAAAGAAGCTTTTCTGCTTTCCAATTGCGTTGTCGCGCTGCGGCGGTTGCCGATTGGCGCGGCGGGTCATATGGATAGCAGCATCGCTTGGTTAGCGCGCGAGGGGGCCGTTGCTACGATTGCAGCACTGTCGCCACGGCGCGACACTGTCGCCACGGCGCGAATTTCCCGGCTCTCGCAGATCGCAACGTTTAGCCGCTCGTAGCCTCATAGATATCGGAACGCATCAGCATGTCACGTTTGACCCGTCGTGAATTTCTCATTGCAGGCGGCGCGGCTGCAGCAGCAGCGGGGTTGCCAGTGCTCGCCCGAGCCCAGGGCGCCATTGCGCGCAAACGCGGTGGCACGTTGAAAGTGCTGATCAATCCCGAGCCGCCCGTGCTCGTGTCGATCTTCCAGACCACCGGGCCAGCGCTCGCAGCAAGCTCGAAGGTGCTGGAAGGACTCCTTGCTTATGACTTCGACCTGCAGCCGCAACCGCAACTGGCCACCGCCTGGAGCGTGAGCCCCGACGGTCTGCGCTACACGTTCAAGCTACGTCGGAACGTGCGCTGGCACGATGGCCAGCCGTTCACTTCCGCGGACGTGGCGTTCTCGGTCGATTTGCTCAAAGCGATTCACCCGCGCGGACGCAGTACCTTTGCGAACGTGACGCAGGTGCAGACGCCCGACGCGAGCACGGCCATCATCGAACTGTCGAAGCCCGCGCCATTTCTGCTCAAGGCGCTTTCGGCGGGCGAGTCGCCGATGGTGCCGAAGCATCTGTACGCCACGGGCGACCCGCTCACGAACCCGCACAACAATGCGCCGATTGGCACCGGACCGTTTCGCTTCAAGTCGTGGACGCGCGGCGCGAGCATTGTCTACGAGCGCAATCCCGACTACTGGGACGCGGGCAAGCCGTATATCGATGCGCTCGTCTACAAGGTCATTCCCGATCCGGCCGCGCGCTCGGCGGCGTTCGAAACCGGCGCGCTCGATCTGGGCGGCGAGAACCCCGTGCCGCTCACCGACTTGCCGCGCCTCACGCAATTGCCGCAGCTCGTGACCGAAACGCGTGGCTACCGCTTCCTCGAGCCTTTGGCCGAGATCGATTTCAATCTCGATCATCCGGTGCTCAAGGACCCGCGCGTGCGCCAGGCCATCGCGCACGCAATCAATGCGCAGGTCGTGCAAAAGACCGTGGCCTACGGTTATGCGGACGTTTCGCCCACGCCTATCACGCCCGCCTCGCCGTATCACGATGCGCAGATCACGCCGTACGCGTTCGATCCCCATGCGGCCGAGGCGCTGCTCGATGCGGCAGGCAGGCCGCGCGGCGCGGATGGCGTGCGCTTCAGGCTGACGCACGACTACCTGCCGTATGGCGACATGTACCAGCGCCAGGCCGGCTACGTGAAATCGGCGCTCGCGCGCGTGGGTATCGACGTCACGGTGCGCTCGCAGGATCTGCCGTCATTCCTCAAGCGTGTCTATGCGGACCGCCAGTTCGATTTCACGAGCATCGGCGTCAACACGCTGTTCGATCCGGCCGTGGGCGTGCAGCGCCTTTACTGGTCGAAGAATATCCGTCCCGGCGTGCCGTTCTCGAATGCACCGCACTACAGCAGTGCGGAAGCGGACCGTCTGCTCGAAGCGGCGTCGGTCGAAATCGACGAAGGCCGTCGCGTGAGCCTCTACAAACTGTTCCAGCAGACCGTTTACCGCGATCTGCCGATCCTCAATCTCGTCGCGCCGCGCATGGTCACGCTCGGCAACCGGCGCGTGCACGATCACACGGTGAGCGCGCAGGGTCTGGAAGGCAACTTCGCCGATGTCTGGCTGAGCGCATGAGCGCGTGCCAAATGCGCGTAGCAACCTTTGACGGAGCCCAACGATGAGCCGCAGCGCCCGCTGGCAAACGATCCTGCGCCGCACCGCCTGGCAGGCGCTGCCGACGGTGCTGGGCATCGTGATCCTCAACTTCTTCCTGCTCAAGCTTATGCCGGGCGACGCCGCCGACGTGATCGCCGGCGAAGCCGGCTCCGCGACGACGGAAACGATGACGATGCTGCGCGCGAAGTTCGGGCTCGACCAGCCCTTGCTCGTGCAACTCGGGACGTATCTGAAGCATCTCGCGCATTTCAGCCTTGGCTATTCGCCACGCTACGACATGCCCGTGATGCAGCTGATCCTTTCGCGCTTGCCCAACACCTTGCTGCTGATGGGCGTGGCGCTCACGCTCGCGCTCGTCGCTGGCGTGGTGCTCGGCGCCGTGATGGCGCACTGGGTCGGCAAGTGGCCCGATCGCGTGCTGTCGGTGTTTGCGCTGCTGTTCTATTCGACGCCTGGGTTCTGGATCGGCCTGCTCGCCATCATTCTGTTCGCGGTCCGGCTAGGGTGGCTGCCGAGCGGCGGCAACGTCACGATCGGGGCGGACCTGCACGGCGTCGCCTACGTCGCCGATGTCGCGAGGCACGTGTTGCTGCCCGCAGCGACGCTCGCCACCTTCTTCGTCGCGATCTACGCACGCATTACGCGCGCCGCGATGATCGAAGTGCAGCGCCAGGACTTCGTACGCACGGCGCAGGCCAAAGGTCTGCACCCGTGGCGCGTGACGTCGCGCCACGTGCTGCGTAACGCGCTGATGCCGCTCACCACGCTCGTGGGGCTGCATTTCGGCACGCTGCTCGGCGGCGCGGCCGTGACGGAGACGGTATTCAGCTGGCCGGGGCTGGGGCGCCTCGCGCTCGACGCGGTGCTGGCGCGCGACTTCAGCGTGCTGCTGGGTGTGCTGCTGCTGTCGTCGCTGCTCGTCATCGTCGCGAACGTCGTGGTCGATCTGCTGCAGGCGTGGCTCGATCCGCGCGTAGGCTAACGGAGGAATCTCAATGAGTTTCGAATCGCCGGATCTGCCGGTTGACGCACGACGCGCAGCCGCGCGCCAGGGTTCGCCGTGGCGACGTCAGTTGACGTTCGCGCTGCTCGGCCGCCGCGGCGCCGATCGCGACCGTGCACCCGCGCACCGCGCCGGGCACGCTTTCTGGCGCGCGCTGCTGCGCAACCCTTCGGCCTGCGCCGGCCTCGCGCTACTCGCTGCATTCGTTGTGCTCGCCGTGCTCGCGCCGCGACTCTACCCGGGCGACCCGCTAGACATGGTGGGCGGACCGTTCGAATGGCCGGGCAGCGATCCGCAATTCTGGCTGGGCACCGATTCGCTCGGGCGCGACGTAGCGGCCGGCATCGCGCATGGCGCGCGCGTTTCGCTGCTGATCGGCGCCGCCTCGGCTGGCATCGGGCTCGTGATCGGCACGCTGGTGGGCGCCATCGGCGGCTATTTCGGCGGCCTCGTCGACGACGCGCTGGTGCGTCTCACCGAACTGTTCCAGACCGTACCGTCCTTTCTGCTCGTGATCGTGCTCGTGGCGATCGGGCGGCCCAACGTGGTAGTGATCGCGCTCGCCATTGGCATCGCCTCGTGGCCCACGGTCGCGCGGATCGTGCGGGCGGAATTCCGCACGCTGCGGCGCTCGGACTTCGTGCTCGCGGCGCGCAGCCAGGGGTTCAGCAACACGCGCATCATCTTCGGCGAAATCCTGCCCAATGCGCTGCCGCCCGTGATCGTCACGGCTTCGGTGATGGTGGCGAGCGCGATCCTGATCGAATCGTCGCTGTCGTTCCTCGGCATGGGCGACCCCAATGTCATCAGCTGGGGGGCGATGATCGGCGCGGGACGGGATTCGCTGCGCACGGCGTGGTATCTCACGGCGATTCCCGGCGCCGCCATCGTGCTCGCGGTGCTCGCCCTCAATCTGCTCGGCGACGGCCTGACCGAGGCCCTCAATCCGCGCCAGCGGCAACGACCGTAAAGGTGTCCCGTGAGCCAATTGCTCGAAGTGCGCGATCTGCGCGTGAGTTTCGGGGCACACGAAGCGGTGCGCGGCGTGAGCTTCGACATCGCGGCGGGCGAGACGCTCGCGCTGGTGGGCGAGTCGGGCAGCGGCAAGTCCGCCACGGCGCTCTCGCTCATGCAACTCGTTCCCGAGCCGGGACGCGTCACGGGTAGCGTGCGCTTCGAAGGGCGAGAGCTGCTGGGCCTGCCCCCCAGGGCGGTGCGCGAGTTGCGCGGCCAACAGATCTCGATGATCTTTCAGGAGCCGATGACCTCGCTGAATCCCGTGCTCAGCGTGGGCGCGCAGATCGTGGAGACGCTGCGCCAGCACGAAGCGCTGTCGCGCCGGGCCGCTCGCGCGCGCGCCGTCGAACTGCTCGATCTCGTGCGCATTGCCGAGCCGCAGCGCCGCTTCGACGACTACCCGCACGAGCTATCGGGCGGCCAGCGACAGCGCGTGATGATCGCGATGGCCGTGGCGTGCCGCCCGCGTCTGCTGATCGCCGACGAACCGACCACCGCGCTCGACGTCACGATCCAGGCGCGCATTCTCGAACTGCTCGACGCGCTGCGCCGCGAGCTGTCGATGTCGCTCCTGCTGATCACGCACGATCTGGGCGTCGTGGCCGACCACGCGGACCGCGTGGCGGTGATGCTGGCCGGGCGCAAGGTCGAGGAAGCGCCAACGGCGGATCTCTTTGCGCGTCCGCGCCACGCCTATACGCGAGGGCTCCTGGGCGCTTCACTCAATCTCGCCGATGATCTGCACTACCGCTCGTGGACCTTGCCGGAAATCCGCCACACGGCATCGGCAGATCGGGCGGATCGCGCCGACGAGGAGGTGGGCTTCGTGGTGGTGCCGCGCAAGGTGCCCGAGCGTACGGCATCGAGCCTTCAGGCGACAGACGCCGTACCGCTGCTCGCCGTGCGCGACCTGCGCGTGGCGTACCCGCAGCGCCATGGCGCGCCGGCACTTCACGCCGTCGACGGCGTCTCGTTCGATATTGGCCGGGGCGAGTCGGTCGGGCTCGTGGGCGAATCGGGCTGCGGCAAGTCCACGCTTTCGCGCGCAATCATGCGCCTCGTGCCGGTCGCGGACGGATCGATCGCGCTTGACGGCACCGAACTCGTCCCGCTAGGCGAAAGGGCGTTGCGACCATTGCGGCGCCAGGTGCAGATGGTCTTTCAGGATCCCTATGCGTCGCTGAACCCACGCCGCACCGTCGGCGATATTCTCGAAACCGTGCTGGCCGTGAACGGGGTTGGCGACGCGGCAGCGCGCCGTGTGCGTGTGTGCTCGGTGCTCGAACGTGTGGGCCTGCCGGCTGCGGCGCTCGCGCGCTTTCCACACGAATTCTCGGGCGGACAGCGTCAGCGCATCGGCATTGCGCGCGCGCTCGTGCTCGAACCCGCATTGCTGATCTGCGATGAGCCGGTATCGGCGCTGGACGTCTCGATCCAGGCGCAAATCCTCAATCTGCTCGTCGAACTCAAGCGCGAGCTGGGGCTTTCCATGCTCTTCATTTCGCACGATCTTTCGGTCGTGCGCTACATCGCCGACCGTGTGCACGTGATGCAACAGGGCAAGATCGTAGAGAGCGGCGACCATCAGGTCATCTGGCGCGCACCGTGCCACCCTTACACGCGCGCGCTGCTCGCTGCGATTCCAGGGCGCGAGCTGGAGGCCCAAGCGGCCTGAGGGGCGCAGGGTAGTGGCGCAACGTTCAACGCGAATCCGGTTTGAGTGCTTCAATGTGCATTACGCCGCTTTTGCCGCCTGGCCGAGGCGGTTCACCATGCCGTGCTCCGATCCACTCCTCACTCTGGCCCCTATGACGAACCGTACCGAAATCAAGGCCCTCGTATTCGACGTTTTCGGCACCGTCGTGGACTGGCGAAGCGGCGTCGCGAGGGCAGCCGCCGCTTTTCTGCAGCGCCACGCACCGCATCTCGATGCTTTCGAGTTCGCCGACGCCTGGCGCCGCGAGTATTCGCCTTCCATGGAGGAAGTCCGCAGCGGACGCCGACCCTACGTGCGCCTCGACGTGCTGCATCGCGAGAACCTCGTGAAGGTGCTCGCGCGAAGCGGTATTGCCGGCGTGACGGACGCCGAGATCGACGAACTCAACCTGGCCTGGCATCGTCTCGATCCATGGCCGGACGTGGTCGAGGCGCTGAATCGCCTGAAACGTTGCTTCATCGTCGCCCCGTTGTCGAACGGCAACATCCGGCTCATGGTGGATATCGCGAGGCGCGCCGGCTTGCCATGGGACGCCATTCTCGGCGCCGAAGTGGTGCGCGCTTACAAGCCCTCGCCGCTGGTGTATACGGAGACGGCGGACATTCTGGGTCTCGCGCCCGCCGAACTGTGTCTCGTCGCGGCGCATAACGGCGACCTTGCCGCGGCGCGCCGGCTCGGCCTTTCGACCGCTTTCGTCGTGCGGCCGACCGAGCACGGTCCTGCCCAGAAGACTGACCTGACGGCGGAGCAGGCCTGGGATTTCGTGGTGAACGACTTGAACGCGCTCGCGAGTCAGCTCGATGCGTCGATAGCTTGAGCTTCTAAAGGTAATGGTGAAAGCACACGGGCAGGCAGACAAAGCGTCTGCCTGCCCGTGCTCAGAACGCCGCTGGCGCGGCGCTCACGTTGCGAGCGATCGTCGCGTTAGAAGCGATGGCGAATACCCACAGTCGCCACGGCTTGCGAGTTCGAATCCGACGCGGAAACACCCATGATGTCCGCGTGAATCTTGCCCTCGCCATCCACGACACGCTGGTACGCGGCTTCGGCGTACAGGTCGGTACGCTTCGAAAGCGCGTAGTCGCCCTGCAGCGTGAACTGATGGAACTTCGGATTCACGCCGTCCAGGCTCGCGTCCGTGTACGTATAAGCGCCCGACAGCGTGAATGCAGGCGTGAACGCATAACGGCCATTGAGCTCAAAGTTGCTGAAGCGCGCGCTGTTGCCGGCGAACGAAGTCGTCGCGCCCGCGTTCGACGAGTTGATGGCCGTGAGATTGCTCAGTTGCGTTTGCGTGAACACGAAGCCCACGTTGGCCGCGCCGAAGGCGTAGTTCAGGCCGGCGCCATACGTGCGCTGACGCGATGCGGTGAAGGTCGCGTCGTCGCTGACCGCGCCGCTGCTGTTGATGGTCGAACCCGAGTTGTTCAGCTGAAGATAGCCCGCACCTGCCTTGAGGCCGCCGAACGAGTACGTGGCGCCGACGCTGTAGGCGCGGTTGTTCGCGAAGCCGCCGGCGGCGTTCGAGAAACCGTACAGGGCATTGAACTTGAGACCACCGTAGTTCACGCTCTGGTACTTGAGCGAATTGCTCACGCGGAACGAATTGTTGAGGTTGTCGTTGTCGTACGGGTGCGCGGCGAGCGTGCCGCCGTACTGCGTGCCGTTCAGCGACAGTCCGCCCAGGTTGTCGACCACGCTGTCGTACTGGCGACCCAGCGTGACTGCGCCGGCGCGGTCGCTCGAAAGACCGATGAACGCCTGGCGGCCGAACATGCGGCTGCCTTGTTTCGCCGCGCCCGTCGAGATGCTGAAGCCGCTCTCGAGCACGAAAATCGTCTTGAGGCCGCCGCCCAGGTCTTCGCTACCGCGCAGGCCCCAACGGTTGCCGTTGAGTGCGCCGCTCGACTGTTGCACGTTCGAGCTGCCCGACTGGTTGCTCGTGTACAGGACGCCCGCGTCAATCAAACCGTAGAGCGTAACCGAGCTTTGCGCGTGTGCGGCGCTGGCGAAAGTAGCTGCGGCGACTGCGAGAGCGGACAGGGTGTTCTTTTTCATCGTGACTCCATTGCTTTGTTTATCGCTCGAATGCGAGCGAGCGCTGAGCATAACGCGATATCCAGAATGATTTTCAGCAGTTGTGGCATGCGTGCCACGATTATTGACTAACATTGCCTTACCTATTCCAGACTATTACATCGAGAGCCTGATGAATCGAAATATCCAGTAAAACAAGGATATTTCCGCGCGCCCACGCGCTGGTCTAAAGGCGCCATTTATCGAATTTTTATCGTAATTTCACGAAAGATTTCGCGATCCAGATTCCTGATTATTACCGTGAATGAATAACGCGAAGAAATACATGTTGTTCCACGTTTCAGATCGAATTCGCCGTTCGCTATGATGATGCCCGGTGACGTGGAGCGACGAAACTGCGCGGGCGCGGCTGAGGTAAAATGCCGGCTTGAGTCCTCACCCCATGCATTCGGGCGCGAGCGCCCCGCGTTCCCATGACTGACACCATCGTCGCGCTGCTCGCCCAGGCGAAGCAGCATTTCACCGCCGGCCGCATCGACGCCGCAGAGCTCGACCTGCAATCGATCCTGCAAGCGCATCCCAATCACGCGGGTGCGCTGGAAGCAATGTCCTTTGTCTACGCCACGCGCGAGGATTACGCGGGCGCCGCCGAATACGCGTGGCGCGCGGCACAGCCGGCCGCAACGGTTCCAGAGCAGTTGCAGCAGGCCGCCCGCATTTGCCAGCTCGCGCAACGTCACAGCCAGGCCGTCGCACTCTACGAACGCCTGCTGGCGCTCGCGCCTGATCACGTCGAAGCGCTGCATGGCGCGGCCATGTCGCTTATCCAGCTGGAGGAGGCCGAGGCCGCGCTCGCGTATCTCGCGCGCCTCGCGCGCCGTTATCCGCTTTCGGCAGAAGTGCACTACAACCGCGGCACGCTGCTCGGCGAGCTGGGCCGTTACGACGAGGAACTCGACGCGTATCGGCGGGCAATCGAACTCAAGCCGAATTTCGTCGCCGCGTACGTGAACCTGGGCGTCGCGTTGCGCGACCTGCATCGCTTCGACGACGCGCTGCGCCACTTCAAGAAGGCGCTGTCGATCGACACGAACGACGCGGGTGCGCGCACCAATCGCGCGCAGACCAATCTGCTGCTCGGCGAATTCGAGCACGGCTGGCGCGAATACGAATGGCGCTGGCGCGACGGCACGATGACGCACGATTTCCCCGACGCGACGCAATGGAAGGGCCAGCCGCTCGCGGGCAAGACCGTGCTCGTGCACGCGGAACAAGGTCTCGGCGACACGCTGCAGTTCGTGCGCTTCGTCGACCGCCTGCATGCGAAGGGCGCGAACGTGATCGTGCGCGTGCAGGACGTACTGCTGCCGTTGTTGCAGAACGTAGCGGGTGCGTCGAACGTCATCGGCGATTCGTCGGAACTGCCTGCGTTCGACTACCACGTGCCGATGTTGAGCCTGCCGCACGCACTCGCGCTGCGCGAAGCAGATTTCGTGACTTCGGGCGCGTATCTCGACGCGGACGCCGACGCTGCCGCGCGCGCGTCGTGGTCCGATGTGATCGGCCCCGATCAGAATGGCGACCGGCGGCTGCGTGTGGGGCTGGTCTGGTCGGGCAGCACGACGCATGTGAACGATCGCAATCGCTCGATGCCGCTTGCGGAACTCCTGCCGCTGTTCGACGCCGATGTGCGCTTCGTGTCGCTTCAAAAAGAGCTGCGCGAGCGCGACCGCGCGTGCATGGACGAACTCGTGCAGCGCGGCCGGCTGATCGACGCCGGCGCGCGCCTGACGACGGTTTCGGCAACTGCTGCGCTCGTCGCGCAACTCGATCTCGTGATCGCCGTCGATACGGCTGTCGCGCATCTTGCGGGCGCGCTCGGCAAGCCCATGTGGATTGCACTCCCGTTCACACCGGACTGGCGCTGGCAGCTGAATCGCGACGACAGCCCGTGGTACGCCGATGCGCGTCTGTTCCGCCAAACGCGCCGCGGCGAATGGGCCGACGTGGTGAGCGCATTGCGCACGGCGCTCGATGCGCGGATCGCCGGGCGTTAGACAACCGACGAACGATCACAACAGACCGGCTGACGCGCGAAGCGGCCAGCCTGTTGGCAATTGCCCAACATCCCCCGGCCAGGTGATGGTCTCGCCCAGACTCGCATCATCGCGATGCGCGCGGGGAAGGGCGCCGCGCAGAGCGCTCCCGTATGGCATGACATCTGCATAGCGTGCTGCAAGCGGCTTGCCGCTTGCCGTTCCTGCAACCGTCCTGCTCGAGGAGACCCATCATGACCACGCTCACCATCCGCGATCTTCAAAAGTTGGTGGAACTCGATCACCGGGAAATGGCCAGGTTCCAGGGCGGCCGGATCAAAATCCTCGGTCAGCACCCCGGCTCGCTGCTCACATCCGCCGATGGCGACCCCGTCGGCGTGTATGTCGACGGCGTGCTGGAGAACTCCGTCGGCGACGGCTACTACCACGGTTGAGTGTCCAACGGCACATGAAGCGCAGAGGCGCTGGGAGGCTGACGTGGACCCAACCTGGCTGGGCACGACTGCCGGCACGATCGTGCTTGCGATCGCTGTGGCCGGCGTGGCGGCGCACTACCTCCGTGAGCGCCGCCGCGCCGATTTTCTGCGCAATTTCGATCACCACGCATGGTGGCAGCGGACCCACGGTGCCGCCTGCGCTTCGGGTGGATTCGACACAGGCCGCTGGGCAGTGCAAACAAAAACGTGGCGGACACAACAAGCGGGGATTCAAGCCTCCGTCAAGTAATGGGGGCCGCCGGGGGCGCAGGAAAAATTGCGAGAGCGTATAGAGCCTGCGCACCGGTTCAAGCTTTTCGCACCCTACGTGGCAATCGTTAGAGGAATCTCATCATGAAATCTCTTGGTCAAACCTTCGTTATCCTTACCGTCATGGCTGCGCCGGTCGTCTCGTTCGCACAATCGAACAGCGCCGTAACGCCTGAGCAGGTCCGTGCCGAACTGGTTCAGCTCGAACAGGCCGGCTACCGCCCAGGCGACGGCGACAACACCAACTATCCGGCCGATATCCAGGCGGCCGAAGCACGCGTGGCCGCGCAGAACGGCGCGAGCGGTTACGGCGGGATGGCAGGCAGTACGACGGCGTCCGGCGCACCCGCCGCCGGTGACAGCATGAAGCCGATTTACTTCGGTCAGTAAGTCGAGGAGTTGACGAGCCCTTCCTCCGCATCGAGGGGGCTCGTTTCGGGGGACCTGCCACGAAATGAGGGCCGGACTTATCTGCCCATTGCATGAAACCCGAAAAGTTGCCAGGATTTTATGTCGGCCGGGAACGCGGTATGCTAGCCACCTTTGAAAACGTTGAGCCATCGCTCATTGACTGACATGTGGTTCATGACGCCATCACTGCGCTATTTGAGCGTTTTCGCAATCTGTGCGTTATTCACAGCGTGCGGACAGATGGCGCCCCGGCAAGCCGCGTGCCGGGGTGAATCCTGCCATATGCGGCACGAGGTGGTGCAATCCGGCGAGGCATCCTGGTACGCGGAGAAGTTCCAGGGGCATGAGACCGCAAACGGAGAACGCTTCAATACCGGCGCATTCACGGCTGCCCATCGAACCTTGCCGCTCGGCAGCTATGTGCGCGTCAGATCGGTGGCAACCGGGAAGTCGGTCGTGGTGCGCATCAATGATCGCGGCCCCTACGTGAAAGGCCGGATCATCGATCTCTCTTATGCCGCGGCGAAAGCGCTGGGGCTGACCGACGCACGGTCGATGCAAGTGCAGATCGAACGGGTAGGCAACGCGTCGAGCGCACAGACGGAATCCGACGGCGACGGAATCCTGACGACAGCAAGGTGACGTGAGGGGGCCGCGTCACGGCATGCTCCAGTCGCCACATGCTCGACTTCACCCCCTTCAACCTGGAAGAGCCCGCTGCCTCACCCGGTGGTTTGCGCGGCGCTTGCACTGCCCCGCCTGAAATGGCCCGGCTTCAGCGCCACAACGGCCACGAGACTGAGCGCGATGCCGATCATCACATAGAGCACCGGCGCCAGCGGCGAGCCCGTGAGCATGATGAGCCAGGTCACGAACGTCTGCGCAAAGCCGCCAAAGATCAGAACGACGACGTTATTGACCACTGCGAGCGGGGTCGCGCGCGTGCGCTTGGGGAACATCTCGGCCAGCGTCGTGCAGTAGACGCCGAGGAAGGTCGCACTCACCACGCCGATCACGATCTGCGCGACGAGGAGCCGGGAGACGGACGGCGCCGCCACGATCCAGGCATAGAGCGGATAGATCGCCACCAGGTAGGCGCCCAGCGAGCCGACCAACAGCGTCTTGCGGTCGTAGCGGTCGGATAGCGCGCCCGCGATCGGCGTGACGATGGCCGCGATCATTTGCACCATGAAGCTTTCCGAAACGGGCAGCTTGAGCACCTGCTTCGCATAGGTGACGGTGTAGCCGAACGTGACGTAGAACGTCCATCGCCGATGCGCCCGGCGTGATCGCGGTAACCCGGTGTTCGTTGCGCACGTCGATGTCGAGCACATCGCGATGCCAGCGCAGATAGTCCATCCATTGCAGGCGCGGGATCTTGTCGAGCGCGTCCCACGCCTGCCCGCCGAACTGCGCTTCGAACCACGCGCGGAACGTGAGCGAGGGCAGGCCCAAGGCAGGGCCCGTCAGCTGCTTCGGAGAACGTAATGTTTCCATGCGCGCGGTGGTAGCCCATGGACCTTCGAAACCGCGTGGCGACTGATCGTAGATGACGGCGTCGATGCCGAGATGGCCGAGCGCGGCGAGACCTGCGGACGATGGGTGGTCGGATTCATTACGGCAACGATTCCTTGGTGGCGGGCAGATCGCCATACAGCGACTGCAGGACTTGGGCGTGTTCGGCGCTCGCGCGCAGCGCGAAATCGGGCAGCACGGCGCGGGCTGCGTCGGCGAGCGCATCGATGAGCGTCACAGCCGAGGGGGGCAGCGCAATGGCATCGCGCGAGATCACGCCGAAGAAATACGGAATGTCGGCGTCGATCGGGCGGATCGCGACGCCGGCCAGCGGCATGCCGTAGGCCGTGACCGGTTCTAGCACCGAGATGCCGAGACCGGCGCGAACCGCGGTCAGCGCGTTCATCGACGAATTCGTCTCGATGAGTCCCGCTGGGGAAACATCTGCTTGTGCGAACGCATGATCGAGCCGGCGGCGCAGGCGATACGGGTTCTGCATCGTGACGATGCGCCGGCCCTCGCAGGCCGACAGCTTCAGCCGCTCGGAGCGGGCTAGCGGATCGTCGTCGCGCAGCGCAGCAACGCACGCGGATTGCCCGATCCAGTGCACGACCACGCCGCGATGTTCGAGCGGCAGGCTCGCCACGCCGATATCGGCCGCGCCGGTGAGGACATCGTGCACGACCTGTTCGGGGGGCAGGCTGCGCAGCTGGACCGTCTGCGCGGTGGCAGCGAGATCGGTGCGCGCGAGCGCGACGGGCACAAGGCCGGAGGCGAGGGCGGAAGTCGCCGCGATGCGCAGCGGCCGGTTTTCGCCGCGGCCGATTTCGCCGGCACGCTTGCGTATCTGTTGCACGCCCGTCAGCACGTGCTCGACGTCCTCGTAGAGCAGGATGCCTTGCTCGGTCGGCGTGACGCGTGGGCCGTTGCGCGTGAACAGCGCATAGCCGACCTCCGTTTCGAGCTCCTGGATCAGCCGCGTGATCGCTGGCTGCGAGCGCCCCAGCAAGCGTCCGGCGGCGGTGACGCTGCCGGACGTGATCACTGCGGCGAAGGCTTCGAGCTGGCGTAGTTCCATCTTCCGGTTGATGTTGGGATGCACAAGAATGCGTAATTCGCATTCTGATGTGGTAAGAATGCGCTTTTCAAATAATTGATCTTGATATCGTGGTTCCGGTAGAGGGGTTTCCCCTAGCGCCACGGTTCCTGTCGTAACGTGGGCGGCAAGACTCGGGCACCCGTTCTCAACGTGTGCCCGGAGGAAGAGGCTGTGGTATCGCCATGAAGATCGTGTTGCTAGTGGCATGCTTAATGATCAGTTCAAGCGCATTTGCGGAATGCGCGACCAACAACCGTGGACAAACAGTCTGTGGTAATGGCTCTTCCGCGGGCGGTTACAACAGGAATACGGGTACCGCCTGGACATCTCAGACGAATCAGAATGGTGTCCGGACGACCCAGAACAATCGGGGCGGCGAGGCGAAGACGGCGAACGGAAAAGGCGTCGTGCGTGGGCCCGGCGGCACGACCTGTTATCGCACAGCGAGTAGTCACGGTTGCAATTGACAGCGACCGGCCACGCTCCCCGCGTGGCTTTCAACTTCAACGGTTGAGCAAAAGTCCCATAGCCGGTTCTCGCCGGCCCTGACGTGGGCATACCGCGTGGCGGTTGCCCTGGCAACCGCTGCGTCCCTGCCGTGCACAGCAAAAGGCGTGCTCGGCGGAATATCGGACCAAAGTCTCATTGTTTTTGCCCTGGACGGCTACCACACTTGACGACTACGAGCGCCGTGACAGGACGGCGCCGATACCAACGCGCCGGGCAGCGCGGGTGGCGCTTCGAGCGCGCCGTATGCGCGGCACCCCAGCCAGCGACCCAAAGATCATTCCGGTCTTCGCGCGAATCATCCGGGCACGTTGTATCGAAGAAGTCATAACCGGCGTGGGCAATCGTCCGGGAGCGGCAAGTCGGCTGGCCCCGTCATGCTTCAGCCGGCGCCGTGTCCAGCGCAGTGTGCAGATCCTTGCTGATCCAATTCGCGAACAGTGGGAGCGGGCAACGCAGAGGTGACCATGGCGCGCGCGTACCGGGGCGATGCG
Organism: Paraburkholderia sp. BR10937; assembly: GCF_040965695.1. Classification (NCBI taxonomy): domain Bacteria; kingdom Pseudomonadati; phylum Pseudomonadota; class Betaproteobacteria; order Burkholderiales; family Burkholderiaceae; genus Paraburkholderia; species Paraburkholderia sp. BR10937. The sequence continues at coordinate 166,361 of NZ_JBFRCL010000008.1, read as the reverse complement.
CAGGTCCGGCGCGTTGCGGGAGGCCATTCATGAGCGGACCGTTCTTTCCCGAGCATCGACCGTTACCCCGGGTTGCGGCACGCCGGGACCGCCTGCCGCTAATCTTCGTCGTCATTGCGCTGACGCTCTTCGCCGGCTGCAAGAAGGCATCGGGGCCGCCAGCGCTCGGCGCACCGGAAGTCACGGTGATGACGGTCACGGCTCAGGACACCCCGGTTCAGCTCGAGTTCACCGCACAGACGCAGAGTTCACGTGAAGTCGAAATTCGTGCGCGCGTGGACGGCTTTCTCGACCGGCGGACGTACTCCGAAGGCGACAAGGTGAAGGCCGGCCAGACGATGTTCCTGATGGATCCGAAGCCGTTTCAGGCCGCGCTGCAGACGGCGCGGGGCGAGCTTGCGCAGCAGCAGGCGCGGCTCACGGTAGCGCAGCAGAATCTTGCCCGCGTCAAGCCGCTCGCCGCGCAACAGGCATTGAGCCAGAAGGATCTCGACGACGCGATTGGCAACGAGAAGCAGGCCCAGGCCGCGGTGATTTCCGCCCAAGGTCAGGTCGAGACCGCGGAACTCAACCTCGGCTACACGACAATCAAGTCGCCGCTGGATGGCCTCGCGAGCTATGCAAGACAGCAGGACGGCAGCTATCTGATCGCCAATTCATCTGGTCTCCTTACGTTTGTCTATCAGCTCGATCCGATCTGGGTGAACTTCAGCATTTCCGAAAACGAAATGCTCCACTTTCAGGACGAGATTTCGGCGGGCAAGCTGATCTTCCCGCCGAATAGCGAATTCGTCGTGGTAGTGCTACTTGCGGACGGCACGGAATTTCCGCAGCACGGCACCATCAGTTTTGCGAATCCGGCGTTCAGCACCGACACGGGCACGTTCCTCGTACGGGCCTCGCTTGCGAACCCGAAGGGCACGTTGCGGCCGGGGCAGTTCGTGCGCGCGCGCGTGACGGGCGCCACGCGGCCGAATGCCATTCTCGTACCGCAACGGGCGGTGCTGCAGGGCGCGAAGAGCCACTTCGTATGGGTCGTGGACAATGAGTCGAAGGCGAAGCAGCGCGTGGTGGAAGTTGGCGACTGGAGCGGTGACAACTGGTTCATTAACGATGGCCTGAAGGCCGGCGAGCGCATCGTGGTAGACGGCGCGATCCGCGTCGTGCCCGACGTACCGCTCAAGATTGCCGGAACGCTCCCTTCGACGCAGACCGGCGGCAAGGCGGTCGTCGAGAAAGGCGGGGCGTCAGCGCCGCAGGTGAGTGCGGCCACGCGCGCGACGGCGCCTGCCGCAAGCAGCGGCGCGTCGCAGTAAGGGGCGACTCGATGAACATCTCGCACTTCTGCATCGACCGGCCCATCTTCGCGTCCGTCATCTCGATCGTGATCACGCTCGGCGGCGCATTGACGTTGTTCTCTCTTCCTATCGCGCAGTATCCAGACGTCACGCCGCCGCAGATCACGGTCTCCGCGACCTACCCGGGGGCCAGCGCGGACGTCGTGTCGAACAACGTGGCGGCGCCGATCGAGCAACAAGTCAACGGCGCGGACAACATGATCTACATGTATTCGTCCGGTTCGTCTACGGGCAACTACACGCTCAACGTCTTCTTCGGGATCGGCACCAATCCGGAACTTGCCCAGGTCGACGTGCAGAACCGCGTAAACCTCGCGCTGCCGCAACTGCCGCAGCAGGTGCAGTCGCAGGGTGTCCAGGTCCAGAAGAAGTCGAACGCTTTCATGATGGTGATCGCGATCTACTCCCCGGACGACCGCTTCGATCCGACCTATATCGCGAACTACGCAAACGTCTATGTGCTCGACACGCTCAAGCGGATTCCAGGCGCGAACCAGTCGTCGATATTTGGCACTCCAGATTATGCGATGCGGATCTGGTTGAAGCCCGATCGCATGGCGCAACTCGGCATCACCGCCGGCGACGTGCAAAACGCCGTGCGCGCCCAGAACCAGCAATTCGCTGTCGGCACGGTCGGCCAGGCGCCAACCGGCAACCCGGTCGAGCAGTCGTTTGCGGTGACGACAACCGGGCGGCTCGCGACGGCCGCCGAATTCGACAACATCATCATCCGCGCAGCGAGCAACGGCGCGGCGATCGTCCGCCTGAAAGACATTGGCCGGTCCGAACTGGGTCAAAAGAGCTATTCGAATCGCACCACCTACCAGGGCAAGCCCGCGACGATCATCGCGGTCTACCAGCAACCGGGTGCGAACGCGCTCGACGTTTCGAAGCAGGTACACGAGACGCTCGCGCAACTCAAGACGTCGTTTCCTGAGGGGCTCGACTATCAGATCGCGTTGGACACGACGGATTTCACGCGTGCTTCGATCGCAGACGTGATTCATACGTTCTTCGAAGCGCTCGTGCTGGTGGTGATCGTGGTGTACGTGTTCCTGCAGAGCCTGCGCGCGACGCTCATTCCGGTGCTGGCCGTACCGGTGTCGATCGTCGGCACGGCGATGGGGATGGCGGCACTGGGCTTTTCGATCAATATGCTGACCTTGTTCGGCATGGTGCTCGCAATCGGCATCGTCGTGGACGACGCGATTGTCGTGATCGAGAACGTCGAGCGCAACATGACCGTATTCAAGCTGAGTCCGAAAGACGCGGCCAAGCGGGCGATGGACGAGGTGTCGGGCCCGGTCATCGCGATCGTGCTCGTCATGTGCGCCGTGTTCGTCCCGGTTGCGTTCCTGGGCGGGATCACCGGACAGTTGTACAAGCAGTTCGCAATCACGATCGCGATCTCGGTGGTGTTCTCGGGCATCGTGGCGCTCACGCTGTCTCCGGCACTGGCCGCCATTCTGCTCAAGCCCACGCACCATGAGAAAAAGGGCTTCTTCCGGTGGTTCGACAACCAGTTCGCGCGGATGACCGCCGGCTACGGGCGCGCCGTGCAGTTCATCATCCGGCGTTACGTGTTGGGCCTGCTTGTTTTCGGCGCCGTGATCGTGCTTGCGGTCCTCATGGGCAAGTCGATCCCCGGCGCTTTCCTGCCACCCGAGGACCAGGGTTATCTGCTTGGCGCGATCATCATGCCGGACGCCGCGAGTCTCGACCGCACCGCTGCCGTGGGCGACAAGGTCACCGACCATTTCATGAAGCAGCCCGCGGTCAGCAGCATCACGATCGTGAGCGGCTACAGCTTGCTCGACAGCCAGAACAAGAACAACGCGGGCACATTCTTCGTCGGACTGAAGGGGTTCGACGAGCGGTACAAGTTCTCGAACATCAGGGAGCAAAACGCACGTGCCGTGCTGATTAACGCATACAAAACGCTCTCGAAGATTCAGGAGGGCATCGTCGTACCGGTGAATCCGCCGTCCATTCCAGGTCTCGGTACGACGGGCGGCAGCGAAATGTGGATCGAAAGCCACGGAGACGGCTCCATCCAGCAGCTCGCGGGCGTCGTGCAGGACTTCATGACGAAGGCGAGGGCGCGCCCCGAACTGACCGGCGTGACCACGACGTTCAACGCAAGCTCGCAGCAGTTGCTCGTGAACGTGGACCGCGACCAGGCGGAGACGCTCGGCGTGCCGGTCGAAGAGGTCTACAGCGCGATGCAGACGATGTTCGGCTCGCTTTACGTGTCGCAGTTCAACAAGGACGCGCGGCTATGGCAGGTGATCGTTCAGGCGGATCCACGCTACCGGCTCACGCCCGCCGACCTCGACCAGATCTACGTGCGCAGCCGCTCGAACAACATGGTGCCGATCAAGGCCGTGATGACTTACAAGTACGTCACGGGACCCGACCTGATCACGCGCTTCAACAACTTCCCGGCGGTGAAAATTACCGCGAACGCGGCCCCGGGCTACAGTTCGGGCCAGGTGATCGATACCCTGAAGGAACTCGCCGCGCAGATGCCGCCGGGCTACGCCGTCGGATGGAGCGGCGAGGCGTTCGAGGAGATCAAGTCGGGCTCGACCGGGGGGCTCGTGTTCGTGTTCGGGATCATCATGGTGTTCCTGATCCTCGCGGCGCAATACGAGAAGTGGTCGCTGCCACTCGGCGTGCTCATGGCGGTGCCATTCGCGCTGTTCGGCGCGCTGCTCGCGATCCTGCTGCGCGGCCTGAACAACGACGTGTACTTCCAGATCGGGCTGACCATGCTGATCGCGCTCGCCGCGAAGAACGCGATCCTGATCTTCGAGTTCGCGGTCCTGAACCGGGAAACCGGCAAGACGCCGTACGACGCCGCGCTCGTCGCCGCGGAAGAGCGCCTGCGGCCGATCGTGATGACGTCGCTTGCGTTCATCCTCGGCTGTGTGCCGCTAGCCATTGCGCTTGGCGCTTCGCAAAACAGCCGCCATTCTATCGGCACCGGCGTGATCGGCGGGATGCTCGGTGCGACCGCGATCGCCGTGTTCTTCATTCCGATGTTCTACTGGGGGATCGAGACGCTTGGCTCGCGCAAGGGCGGCGGCAAGGAAACGCCCAAGCCGGATAGCGAAGCGCCGCCACCAGCCTCGGGCGGCGCTGGCTCGCCGACCGTCACGCCGTCCGCGCGGCACGAGGGCGACTGACATGCGTGCCGCAGCCTTCACGCGCGTCGCCGCGCCAGTCCTGCTCATCGGCTTGCTGAACGGCTGTCTGCTCGGCCCCAATTACGAGCGGCCGAAATTGGACGTGCCGGCAACGTACCGGTTTGCGTACCCGGATGTGGCCGACGTCGCCAACACGACGTGGTGGGAGCAGTTCGAAGACCCGGTGCTGAACGACCTGGTGAAGACCGCGCTGGAAAACAACCTCAACGTGAAACAGGCGGCCGCGCGTGTCGACGAATTCATGGGACAGTTCGTGAGCACGCGCTCGGCACTGTTCCCGCAGGCGAGTGCCAATTTCAGCGCGGCGCGCGAGCGCGCATCGCAGAACGGGCCGACGCCGATACCGCCCGGCGTCTCGCCGGTCTTCAACGAGTTCCAGCCGAATCTGTCTGCCTTCTGGACCATCGATCTGTTTGGCCAGGTGCGGCGTGAAACCGAGGCGGCACGTGCCAACGTGAACGCGGCCGAACAGAGCCGCCGCGCGACGATCCTGACGCTCGTCGCGTCGGTCGCAACGTCCTATATCACGCTGCGCAGTCTCGACGCGCAGCTCGAAATCGCGAAGAGCACAACGGAAAGCCGCGCCGATTCCGTGCATGTGTTCACGCTGCGCCAGCAGTTCGGGCAGACCTCGGATATGGAGCTTGCGCAGAGCCAGTCCGACTATGCGGCGACGAAGGCGACCATCCCGCAATTCGAGCAGCAGATCGCTCAGCAGGAAGACGCGATTGCGGTACTGCTCGGCAGCAATCCCGAGCCGATCCTGCGCGGGCGCGCACTGGTGGATCTGTCGACGCCGGCCGTGCCTGCGGGCATGCCGTCGGACCTGCTCGAACGCCGCCCGGACCTGCTGCAGGCCGAGCAGAATCTGGTTGCGCAAAATGCGCTGATCGGTGCGGCGCGCGCGCTGTATTTCCCACAGATCTCGCTCACGGGGCTCTTCGGATCAGTGAGTACGCAGTTCTCCAGTCTTTTCACCGGACCTGCTCGGGTATGGGCGTTCGCCGGCTCGGCAACGATGCCGCTCTTTACGGGCGGCAACATCTACGGTCAGAACAAGCAGGCCGACGCGCGTCAGCAGGAGGCGCTGTTCGCCTACGAAAATGCGATAAAGATCGCGTTCCAGCAGGTTGACGACGCGCTGATCTCGACGCAAAAGTCGCGTGAGCAGCTCGAGATTCAGAACGATCAGGTCGCGTCGCTGCGCAAGTATCTGCGGCTCGCGCGGCTGCGCTACGAGGGGGGGTATACGAGCTACCTGGAGGTGCTCGATGCCGAGCGCAATCTGTTCAACGCGGAACTGCAGCAGACGCAGACCCGGGCCGCGACGCTGACGAACCTCGTCAACCTCTACATGGCGATGGGCGGCGGGTGGGTCGTGCAGGCCGAGCAGATGAGCGTGCCGCAACCGGCGAGCGGACCGCCTCCCGCACAGCCCGCAACGGCGGAACCCGTTGCACAGGTGCCGCAATGACCCTCGGGGGGCTTGATGCGAGCGCCGGCCCATCGCTACGGTAATTCACGACCATCTCGCGGATCGGGAGGCGAGGCATGTGCCCTGCAAACGTCGACGCAGCGGAGGAAAGGCGTCTGAACGAGTCGCGTACCGCGCAGCTGCCGTGGAAGAAGTGGGGCCCGTATCTCAGTGAGCGCCAGTGGGGGACGGTCCGCGAGGACTATAGCGGCGACGGCGACGCCTGGCATTATTTCACCCATGATCAATCGCGCTCGCGTGCCTACCGATGGGGAGAGGATGGCATCGGCGGTCTCTGCGACGACAAGCAACGGTTGTGTTTCGCGCTTGCCCTCTGGAACGAACACGATCCCATCCTGAAGGAGCGTCTCTTCGGTCTGACCAATAGCGAAGGCAATCATGGCGAGGACGTGAAGGAATACTACTTCTATGTCGACAGCACGCCCACGCACTCGTACATGAAGTATCTGTACAAATATCCGCAGCGGGAATTTCCCTATCGGGATCTGGTCGAGACAAACGGAAAGCGTTCGCGCGGTGAGCTCGAGTACGAACTGCTCGATACAGGCGTATTCGATGACGACCGGTATTTCGACGTGTTCGTCGAATACGCGAAGGCGGCCCCAGAAGACATCTTCATACGCGTAACCGTGCACAACCGGGCAAGGGAAGAGGCGCGGCTTCGCGTTCTGCCAACGCTGTGGTTTCGCAATACCTGGTCGTGGGGCTACGACGAATACAGGCCTTCGCTCTGCGAAGCGGACTCAGGCGTCATTCGCGCGACGCATCAGGAACTGGGCGAGTACTGGCTCTATTGCGACGGGGCAACGGAACTGCTCTTCACGGAAAACGAAAGCAACGCACGGCGTCTGTGGAACCAACCCAACGCTTCCCCTTATGTGAAGGACGCGTTCCACGCGTATGTCATTGACGGGCAGGGCGACGCCGTGAATCCGGCGAAAGCGGGAACCAAAGCTGCGGCCCATTACATATGCGAGGTATCCGCGGGCGGCACTGCGACCATCAGGCTGCGCCTGAGCACTGTCAAGCTCGACAACGCCTTCGATGACTTCGAGAGGACTTTCGACGTTCGCGTGACCGAAGCGGACGCGTTCTACGAACGTATAGCGCCAACGGTACTGACCGACGATGAGCGACGCGTACACCGGCAGGCATTGGCAGGCATGTTGTGGAGCAAGCAGTATTACTACTTCGATCTCGAGCGGTGGTTGCGCGAGCACCAGAGCCATCCATTGCTCGAAGCGAGCGGCCACGCGGTGCGCAATACTCAGTGGTTCCATATGCTGAATGCCGACGTGATCTCCATGCCGGACAAATGGGAGTACCCCTGGTTCGCAGCATGGGATCTGGCTTTTCATACGATCGCACTGGCTCCAGTCGATTTCGATTTTGCCAAGGAGCAGCTGCTGTTGATGCTGCGCATCCTGTATCTTCACCCAAGCGGGCAGATCCCGGCCTACGAGTGGAACTTCAGTGACGTGAATCCCCCCGTGCATGCCGCTGCCACGCTCTGGCTCTACAAGTATGAGAAAGCGTTGGGACGCGCCGATCCGCGCTTTCTCGAGCGCTCGTTCCAGGGCTTGATGCTCAATTTCAACTGGTGGGTCAACCGTAAGGACCCCTCGGGTCGAAGCGTCTTCGCCGGTGGCTTTCTCGGGCTCGACAACATTGGCGTGTTCGATCGCAGCGCTCAGCTTCCCACAGGCGGTTCGCTCGAGCAGGCGGACGGCACCGCGTGGATGGCGTTTTATTGCCAGAGCATGCTGGAGATGGCTATCATCCTGGCCGAGCACGACCCCATGTACGAAGAGATCGCCTTCAAGTTCGTCCAGCATTTCATGTGGATTGCCTACGCAATGAACCGGCTCGGAGACCAACCGGACGACATGTGGGACGAGCAGGACGGATTCTTCTATGACCTGTTGCGACTGCCCGACGGTCAGACGATGCGCTTGAAAGTGAGGTCGATGGTCGGCTTGCTGCCGCTGTGCGCGTCGACGGTTTTCGAAGCCGATTCAGTCTCGCGCTGCCCGAGACTCATGGAGCTGATCGCACAATTTCGAAGCCGTTACCCGGAGTTGCTTGCGCACGTGGCACCAACCGATGCTGGCTTTATCGGCCATAGAGAGCGCAGACTCCTGTCGATCCTGAATACGCGGAAACTGGAGCGTGTGCTCGGATATCTGCTCGACGAGAACGAATTCCTGGGACCGTACGGCATCCGTTCGCTGTCTCGCTACCATCTCGACCACCCGTACACACTCGAGGTGGGCGGACAGGAATACAAGGTCCAGTATCTGCCTGCGGAGTCGAATACCGGCATGTTCGGCGGCAACTCGAACTGGAGGGGGCCGGTGTGGATGCCGGTGAATCTTCTGATCGTCAGGGCGCTGACGAATCTATACGGCTTTTTCGGCGACGAGTTCAAGGTTCAATGCCCGACGGGATCCGGGCAGATGATGACGCTGTTCGAGGTGGCGCAGGAGATCGTCCGACGTCTGACGGCTACGTTTCTTCGCGGCGAGGATGGTCGGCGCCCGGTTTATGGCGGGACAGGCAAGTTCCAGGACGACCCGCATTGGCGTGACCTGATCCTGTTCTACGAGTATTTCCACGGCGACAACGGCGCGGGGCTCGGTGCAAGTCACCAGACCGGTTGGACCGGGCTCGTCGCGCCGCTCCTGGATATGTTCAGGCGCATGGACGCACAGACCGTTCTGGCAAGCGATCGCTGGCGTGTGATGGCGGGTGTCGTTGGCCAGCAAATGGATGAGGGGCGCTGAGGGAGGCGGATCGCGCTGACCGTGGTGCTGGAGATGTGGTTATCTTTTATTTAACATAATGCTATCTATTTACGATGGCTATTGGATTTAACATAATGCAAATTATCGCAGTTTTTATGATGTTCGCAAACATCAGAATCCACCGCATCACATCTCGACAATCACCTTCAACGCCCGCGGGCTGACCGCCCGCGGAACCTCCGCCGCAATCCTTCTAGCTGTAACTAAAGACGCCGCGCCCAGTCTTGCGGCCCAGACGTCCGGCGGCCACCAGTTCACGAAGCAGCGGGCACGCGCGGTATTTCGAATCGCCGAAGTCCTTGTAAAAGACGTCCATGACCGAAAGCACCACGTCGAGCCCAACGAGGTCGGCAAGCGCCAGCGGCCCAATCGGCTGATTCGCGCCGAGACGCATGCCGGTATCGATATCCTCGGCTGGCGCGACGCCTTCGGCGAGCAGGAAGAAAGCCTCGTTGATCATCGGCACGAGAATGCGGTTGACCACGAACCCCGGCGAATTGCGCACGCTGATCGGCGACTTGCCGAGCCGCAGCGTCAGTTCGTGGACCATCTCCGCTGCGGCGCTACCGGTTTCGAGGCCCCGGATGATCTCAACGAGCGGCATCAACGGCACCGGATTGAAGAAGTGCATGCCGACGAGGCGCGACGGGTCGGCAAGCGCGGCGCCAAGCGTGGTGATCGAGATTGAGGACGTATTGGAAGCGAGAATGGCGTCGGGACGCGCGACCGCTTCAATCTGCTTCAAGATGCGCAGCTTCAGATCGAGGTTTTCGGTGGCGGCTTCGATGATCAGCCCGGCAGCACCGAGCCGCTGATAGTCGGTGCACGTCTCGATGCGCGCGAGCGCGGCATCGCTCGCCGCCGCGTCCAGCTTGTCTTTCGCGATGAGCCGGTCGAGGCTTCCCTTCAGCGCGGTGAGCCCCCTGTCGAGCGCGGCCTCGCTGACGTCGACCACGACCACGCGCAGGCCAGCGAGCGCGGCGACCTGCGCGATGCCGGAACCCATCGTCCCGGCGCCCACGATTCCCAATGTGTCGATTTGCATGGCTTTATGTGGCGCGCCCGAAGGCGCACACAATTTACTGGACATTTTCGAAAATGGCGGCGATCCCCTGCCCGCCCCCGATGCACATCGTGACGAGCGCGTAACGGCCACCAACGCGCTTGAGTTCGTGCAGCGCCTTCACGGCGATCAGTGCGCCAGTCGCGCCAATGGGATGGCCGAGCGAAATGCCCGAGCCGTTGGGGTTCACCTTTTCAGGGTCCAGACCCAACTCCTGCGTGACCGCGCATGCCTGGGCGGCAAAGGCCTCGTTCGACTCGATCACATCGAGGTCCGCGACGGACAGCCCCGCGCGCTGCAACGCAAGACGCGTAGCCGGCACCGGGCCGATACCCATGTAAAGCGGATCGACACCCGCGTGTGCATATGCCACGAGTTTCGCCATCGGCGCGAGACCGCGTGCCTCGGCCGCTGCGCGCGACATCAGCAGGACGGCCGCGCCTGCGTCGTTGATGCCGGAAGCGTTGCCCGCCGTGACCGTACCGTTCTCCTTCGCGAATACGGGCTTGAGCTTCGCGAAGTCGTCGATCGTTGCATCGTGACGCAAATGTTCGTCGGTGTCGAAGATGGTCTCGCGCCCTTTCACCGTGCGCTTGACCGGCACGATCTGGCTGGCGAACCGGCCCTCTGCGATCGCTCGCGCCGCGCGACGATGCGACTCGAGCGCGAGGTTGTCCTGCTGCTCGCGCGTGATGCCGTAACGGCCCGCGACATTTTCGGCCGTCACGCCCATCGGCACGGTGTGGAACGGATCATTGAGCGCACCCAGCATCATGTCGATGAGGCGCGCGTCGCCCATGCGTGCGCCGAAGCGCGCCTCGGTCGTGATGTACGGTGCGCGGCTCATGTTCTCGGCGCCAGCGCCGATCGCCACGTCTGCATCGCCGAGCAGAATGGTCTGGGCAGCGGAAACGATTGCCTGCAGGCCCGAACCGCACAGCCGGTTGACGTTGAACGCAGGCGTCGATTCGGGAATGCCAGCGTTGATCGCCGCGACGCGAGACAGGTAAAAATCCCGCGGCTCGGTGGCGATCACATTGCCGAACACCACATGCCCCACGTCCTTTGCCTCGACATGGCTTCGCGCGAGCAGTTCGCGCACGACGATTGAACCGAGTTCGGTTGGCGGCACGTCTTTCAGGCGGCCGCCGAATTTGCCGATCGCGGTCCGCACACCGCCCACCACCACGACTTCCCTGCTCATATGGATTCCTCACTTATCTGTTTTGCCGCCTGTGAAGCGGCGGCGCAGCCTGTTTCTACGCCTGGTCCCGACCTGTTCAGGAAGTCGCCAGGGCGCGCCGTGGCAATCCTAGCGCCAACATGCGCCGGACAGACTGGTCAAACCGGCCGACATACTGACAAAACTGGCCATGTCATGCCGTCCACGCGGCCTGACGGTGGATTCCAGTCGCCCCTGTTAAGGTTTCGTTAAGGGGCCGGTGCGTAGAATCGCCTCTGACAACACATCCGGAACCGCCTTCCAGCGGTGACGCAAGAACGGGCGTGAAAAAAGAGGGCCCCTATGGATGCAGTCGAAACATTGAACCGAACCATTTTTCTCGCACTCAATGCCACACCCGCAACGCCGCATTGGCTCATTGCTGCGGGCACGCTGATCGCGGACTATGCGATCCTGCTGGTCCCGGCCATGCTGGCGGCACTATGGTTGACAGGTTCGGACGAGCGCCGCGCGTTGGCCGTGCGCGCCTGTTTTGCCGGCTTGCTGGCCCTCGGCATCAACCAGCTGATCGGTCTGGCGTGGTATCACCCCCGCCCTTTCGCTAGCGCAACGGGCCATACGTTTCTCGCCCATGCTCCCGATTCTTCGTTTCCTAGCGATCATGTGACGCTGCTTTCCGCAGTCTCGTTCACCTTCCTGTACGGCGGGAAGCGGGGAATCGGCTTGCTTGCCTTGATCGTCGATATTGCCGTTGCGTGGGCTCGCATCTTTGTCGGCGTGCACTGGCCCTTCGACATGATCGGCGCGGCGATCGTCGCCTGGCTGGCCTGCATGATTGGCAGCCCGATCTGGCGCCTCGCGGGCATGGCGGTGACCGGCGCGCTGATCGCGCTATACAGGAAGGTTCTCGCTGTGCCGATCAGCCTGCGGTGGCTACGGCCGTAGTGAGCCCTCGTCAAGCGCGTCTCAACGCGTGCGGCTGCCAGACTAGTCTTTTGAAGCACTCTGGTCTAAGGCTCATCGGCCCCAACCTGTTCGAGTGCATTCAGGTCATCAAAGAAATTGTCAGGCGTCCCAGCAGCGGTTTCATGGGTGCGCGGCGGAGACTTCACGACCGGCGGCGGCGTTGCGCCCATCCCTTCATCGATACGCTGCAGCAAATAAGGAAAGTACGGATTCGACGCGATGCGGAACATCGAATCGAGCGTCAGGATCAGGGTGCCGCGCTCGCCGCGCGGCGCAAGCGTGCCGAGGTGCTCATTGAAGTTTTCCGAATCGTCCGGCGCAATGCCATACAGCGGGTCCGTGATCGGGAACGGAATCGCGACATGCGACAAGGAGAAGATTTCCTGCGGATAATCGATATCCAGCGGTTTGATTCTCGTCTGCACTTCACCCGCGTAGGTGCTGCGCTCGACAGTATGCGCCGAGCCTGGCGAAGCGTTGGCAATCACCGTCGTGCGATAGTGTCCTGGTTTGCGACGTTTCCCGCGATCCTTGCATTGAAGGTGTCGCCGATTCCCATGTCGAGAATGATCTCGGCCGGCGCGCGCGCGAGTCGATACAACTGAGGACGATTGCTGCTGGATACTGGCCGCTGGCGCTCGCTCTCTTCTGCGCCGTTCGCTAACAACCTCAGATCAGCGTGAAGGCAATGTGAAGATGGTCAGTCAGAGTATAGGCGGCGCGAGAAATCGTGAAATCTGGCTGCGCCGCCGTCATGGGGAATGAGCCGAGTTCTGGCGTTCGCCTTCGGCGGCAACTACGCGACGCCAGCGTACCTGGGCCGCCACTTGCGGGAGCATCTCGCGTTTTTGCTGAAAATCCATACCGTTTGCATCTATGAAGATAATCCTTCTTATCACTATACATCTATTTCTACGCTAAACTTCGTCGCATGAAAACGCGTCACCCTCCCCTTCCCGCACCCGCTTCCGCCGAACCGGCCGGGTTCCCCGACGCCGACGAACTCGCCATGCTGCGCGCGTGGTATGCAGGCCTCGCCGTGCGGGCCGCCGTCGAGCGTTATCTCCCCTCGGCGCTCGGCGACGGGAAGTCGGCGCGTGGCGTGCTCGGGCGCATCCGGCGCAGGCTCGTCGCCCTCGCGCGCGTGGCGCATCGCGACGATCTGGCGGCGTTGTTCGAGCACCCGGTGGCGGAACGCGAGCGGCACGCCAAGGCTGTCGCGCAGGCAATCGACAGCCTGCGCACCGCCCGCCCTCCCGAACCCCAGATCGCCGACGACATCGCACAGTGGTTTGCGCCGCGTGCCGTGCGGGTGCTGTACGCGCACGGCATCACCACGCTCGCCGACCTGACCGTGCGCATCCCGCGCCGCCGCCAGTGGTGGAAAGCGGTGCCGGGCCTCGGGATGGCGAGCGCCCGCGCAATCGAGGCGTTCTTTGCGGCCTGGCCGGCACTCACGGAAAAGGCGCGCGCACTCATCGCGGCGAGCCAGCGCGGCGACATCGCACCGTGGGAGTCCCTGAAGCTGCCGCACGAAGTCGACGGCTCCGAGGGCACGTTCCGTGCACCGCGCGCGACCTGCACGCTGGACGCGTCGAACGACTATGAAGCGATCCAGACCTGGCTCGCGCTGCACGAATCGCCCGCCACGCAGCGTACCTACCGGAAGGAAGCCGAACGCCTGATCCTCTGGGCGATCGTCGAGCGTGGCCGCGCGCTCTCGTCGCTCTCGACCGAGGACGCCATCGCCTACCGCGCGTTCCTGCGCCATCCGTCTCCGCGCGGTCGCTGGGTCGGCCCCGTGCGAGCGCGCACCTCGCCGGACTGGCGGCCGTTCAACGGCAGCCTCTCGGCGCGCTCGGTCGCGCATGCGCTGTCGATCCTCGGCGCGCTGTTCCGCTGGCTCATCGAGCAGCGTTACGTGCTCGCCAATCCGTTTTCCGGCGTGAAAGTGCGCGGCGCGAGCGGCGTGCAGGCGCTCGACACTTCGCACGCATTCAGCGAAGGGGAATGGGCGCTCGTGCGCACGATCGCCGACGGCCTCGAGTGGTCGTACGGCTGGTCAGCGCCAGCGGCACAACGGCTGCGCTTCCTGCTGGATTTCGGCTACGCGACCGGCCTGCGCGCGAGCGAGCTGGTCGGGGCCACGCTCGGCCACGTCGAGACGGACGCACGCGGCGATCATTGGCTGCGCGTGACGGGCAAGGGAAAGAAGCTCGCGCGCGTCGCCTTGCCGCCGCTCGCGTGGGACGCGCTCGCGCACTATCTGGCCGAACGCGACTTGCCTGTCGTGTCCGTGCGCTGGAATCCGGCGACTCCGGTCATCGGCAGTCTCGAGGCCGACAGCGACGCCGCGATCAGCAGCGTGCGTTTGTGGGGCGTGCTGCGGCGCTTCTTCCTGCTGGCCGCCAAAGCCATCGAGGCCGATCACGCGCCGCTTGCGGAGAAGCTGCGCCGCGCGAGTCCGCACTGGATGCGCCACACGCACGCCACGCACGCGCTCGGGCGCGGCGCGGAACTGACCACGGTGCGCGACAACCTGCGGCACGCTTCTGTTTCGACCACCTCGATCTATCTGCACAGCGACGAAGTCAAGCGCGCGCGGCAGATCGCGGATGCGTTTGGCAAAGCGAAATGAATCCGCGTCCACCGGATCATTCGCAACTCGGTAGGCGACAAATACGCGTAGGCCGGCCGTCGAGTCCCGCTGCTGGCGGAGGCTTAGCGGAGATGCCGGAGTTCCATGGTGGGAAGGCAGAAAACGTCGGATGCTGATGGTAACGCATCGCATACGCTTACCGGCTACGGTGAGGAACCGGCGCAAGCCCCGCCAGGCCCGGCCGTTCGGCACTCGCCCAAGCATCGTGAACAATCATGGGCGCGGCATCGATCAGCGCCAGTCATTCACGCTGGCACCGTACGCCCGGAAGGAAACGCCCACGCCGGATTGCGTATCAGCTGGCCGAGCCCATCGCCGATTGCTGATAGTTTTCAAGGCCGATCTTGTCGATCAACCCGAGCTGGATTTCCAGCCAGTCGATGTGATCCTCGGTGTCGTCCAGGATCTCGACGAAGATTTCCCGCGACACGAAGTCCCGCACGGATTCGCAGTACGCAATGGCTTCCTTGCACTGTGCCTGCGCCGTGCGTTCGAGCTTGAGGTCGCACTCGAGCACTTCACGAACGTCTTCGCCGATCAGAAGTTTGCCAAGATCCTGCAAATTGGGCAGGCCGTCGAGCATGAGAATCCGCTCGATCAGTTTGTCGGCATGCTTCATCTCGTCGATCGATTCGTCATATTCGTGTTTGCCGAGTCCTGCGAGACCCCAGTGTCCGTAAAGTCGTGCGTGCAAAAAGTACTGATTAATCGCCGTCAGCTCGTTCTTCAGTTCCGCATTGAGATATTCAATGACTTTTGGATCGGCTTGCATCACTCCCTCCGGGGCACTGTGTCGGGACAATTACAACGAGCATAGACATTTGACGCGTGCAGCGCACGAACGAGAGCATCAATGAGAAGAGTTCAGCGTCTTATCGGCTCGATTTACGCAGAGGAATGACGCTTTAAGCGGTCCATTGGCCGTGTGTTGTTTGCGAACCACCGGATCAGCGCTGTGAAAGCATCCCGTCCTGCGCTCGTGCCAGCAGATCGGGTATGATCGCGGCAGCCTCGACCGATGTTCGCATTCCTTACGACAGAATTTCCATGGAAACAGATATGTCGACCTCAGAGCCGGACCATGCGGGCTCCGTGTTCGAAGTGCTGTGGGTTTTTCTGAAGCTGGGCCTGACATCCTTTGGCGGCCCCATTGCCCATATCGGCTACTTCCGTCGCGAGTTCGTCGACCGGCGTCGCTGGCTCGACGACGAAACCTTCACGGATCTGGTCGGTCTCTGCCAGTTTCTCCCGGGTCCCGCCAGTAGTCAGACCGGTTTTTCGATTGGGCTGCTGCGCGCCGGCTGGCCAGGGGGCCTGGCCGCCTGGTGCGGCTTCACGTTGCCATCCGTCGCGCTATTGATCGCGTTTGCCAGCATCGCGCCTGAACTCGGCGGCCCCGTGGGAAGCGGGCTGATTCACGGACTGAAACTCGTCGCCGTGGCGGTCGTCGCGCAAGCCGTCTCGGACATGGCGCGCCGCCTGTGCCCCGACCACCGCCGCGCCGGCATTGCACTCGTTGCGGTCGTGCTTCTCTCTGTCATGACGACGGCGTATGCACAGTTGATCGTCATCGTGCTGGGCGCCGCGCTCGGTATCGTGCTGTGCCGATCCACGACTTCGGGAACCATCGCCGGCACGCGTCAGCACACGCAGGAGTTTCGCGTGTCGCGTACCGCCGGTCTGGTCGCGCTCGTCCTCTTTTGCGTCCTGCTTTTCGGGCTTCCGGCGCTTGCCGCATTCGACACGACGCACACCGTCCACGTGTTCGACGCTTTCTACCGCTCAGGCGCCCTCGTGTTCGGTGGCGGTCACGTGGTGCTGCCGCTGCTGCAGCGTGAGACCGTGGCAACGGGCTGGGTCTCGCCGAACGACTTTCTTGCGGGCTACGGAGCCGCCCAGGCCGTGCCCGGCCCGCTCTTTACGTTCGCGGCTTTTCTTGGATGGATCATGAGCGGTCCATCGAGTCATGCGCTGGGCGCCTGCGTGGCGCTGGCAGGCATCTTCTTGCCAGGCCTGCTTCTCGTGCTCGCCGCACTGCCCTACTGGCAAGCGCTTCGCGCCCATCCCTCCATGGCGGCGATGCTGGCTGGCGTGAATGCAGCCGTGGTCGGGCTGCTCGCCATGGCGCTCTATTCGCCGGTGTGGACGAGCGCCGTCCAGTCGCGGATCGACTTTGCGGTTGCGGTCATCGGTTTCTTTTTGCTCACGCGCTGGAAGGTGCCGCCGCTCGTTGTCGTCGTGTTTTCGGCGGCGGCCGGCGTGGCCGAGATGCTTGTTCGTTGAGTTGAGTGGCGAAGCTCACCTTCGCCACGCTTGAAGAAACCTGAGCCACGCAGTCGCGCCAGGATCGGCGTGACCGATGCTGCGTTCCTGCACCCACGCCGCGCGCCCTTTCTTCGACTGCAACGCGGCCGTGGCGCGCACCTGGTGCTCCGCCGTGTCGATCATCGCGTCGAGCAGCGCGCGCTCGTCGCCGCCTGATTCGAACGCTTCGAGCGTATCGAGACTCGGCACGAGTGCATCGAGCACCGTCTTGTCGCCGAGCTGCGACTTGCCTCGCTCGACTATGCGCGCGGCCACCGCGCGACCCATGGCGAGCGCTTCGGCTCGGCCCGCTGCATGGCTGCCCGTCACGGTCTTCGCCGCAGCGAGCAGGCCGCCGCCCACGAGCGCGCCGAACGTTGAGGGGTTCGCCGTCGAGAACGCCTTGCCCGTGGCGATCAGCACGTCGCCCAGCGCGGCGTCGGGCGGCAGCTTCGCAATGGCATCGGCTGCTGCGAGCGAGCCCGCCTTCACCGTGACGCCCAGATCGCCATCGCCGAGCGCGGCATCGAGTTCGCGCAGTTCCTCCGCGCTGGCGGGCATCGCGTTCAACGCGTCGATGAGCCGTGCCCTGACTTCGCTGACCGAAAGACTCATCGCGCACCTCCCTCGTCCACGCGCCATCCTTCGCGCCAGAACGGCGAGCGCACCGGCGCGTCGAGCAGCGTGTCGAGTTCCTCGTCGAGTTGCGTCACGGAAATCGAGGCGCCCGCCATTTCGAGGCTCGTCACGTACTCGCCCACATAGGCGCGCGCCACGCGCAGCCCCGCAGCGGCAACGGTCTGCGCGGCGCGCCGGTACAGCAGATACAGCTCTTCGAGCGGCGTCGCGCCGAGTCCATTGACGAGCAGCGCAACGCTCGAACCGGCCGTGGCCTGCAAGTCGCCGAGGATCGCGCCCGCAAGGCGGTCGGCGATGGCGTCCGCGCTCTCCAGTTTGCCGCGGTGCGTGCCCGGCTCGCCATGAATGCCGATGCCGATCTCCATTTCGCCATCGGGCAGCGTGAAGGTCGGCTTGCCGGCCGCCGGCAGGATCGTCGGCGAAAGGCCCACGCCCATCGTGCGCGTCGCGCCGTTCGCCTTCGCGGCAATGCGCGCGACTTCGTCGAGCGTGTCGCCGCGTTCGGCCGCCGCGCCCGCGCACTTGAAGCCGAACACCATGCCCGCCACGCCGCGGCGATCCGAGGCCCGCTCGGGCGGCGCAGAAGCGACATCGTCGGCAACGAGTACGGTGCGCGTATCGATGCCGTCGGCGTCGGCCAGATCCGCAGCGAGATCGAAGTTGAACACGTCGCCGCCGTAGTTGCCGTACAGGTAGAGCACGCCCGCGCCGCCGTGCACCGCCTTGGTGGCCTCGTAGATCTGCTCCGACGACGGCGACGAAAATACGTTGCCCACCGCCACGCCGCTTGCGAGCCCCTTGCCCACGTAGCCGAGAAAGCCCGGCAGGTGCCCGGAGCCGCCGCCCGTCACGATGCCGACCTTGCCCACGTTCGGCGCGTCGGCGCGCACGAGTGCGCGGCGGTCGGCCGTGACCGGCTTGACCCAGCCCGGATGGGCGAGCAGCAAGGCGTCGATCATCTCGTCGACAAAATGATCAGGATGATTAATGATCTTTTTCACGTGTCGCGTCTCCAGTAATGGGGTGGCCTTCGCACCACCGCTCACGTTGACTTCTCCGTTCAAAGCTTGCGCCGTTGGCTCAGCGCATCGAGCAAAACGGCCGCGAGAATCACGCCGCCCTGGATGAACTGCGTCCAGAACGGATTGACGCCCAGCAGCGAGAGTCCGACATTGATCACGCCGATCAGCACCACGCCAATGAAGGTGCCGACGATCGAGCCGCGCCCGCCCGCGAGCGAGGTGCCGCCGATCACGACGCCTGCGATCACCTGCAGCTCCAGCCCGTTGGCCGCCGATGGCAACGCCGAGTTGAGCCGCCCCGCAAGCACGATGCCCGCAATGGCCGCGGTCACGCCCGCGAACATGTAGGTGAGAAAGATCACGCGGCTCACCGGAATGCCCGCGAGCCGCGCCGCTTCCTTGTTGCCGCCCACGGCGAACACCTGGTGGCCGAATTCGGTCTTGCGCAGCAATACGTGGCCAATGACGAACACGGCCAGCATCACGAGCATCGGCGCGGGCAGGCCCGCAAACGTCTTCGCGCCGAACGCGGTAAACACGGCGGGAAAGTCGAATTTCGTGCGCCCGTCCGAAATCGCGAGCGTGAGGCCGCGTCCCATCGCCATCATCGCGAGCGTGACGATGAACGGCACGAGCCGCAGCCACGCAATCCCGAAGCCGTTGAGCGCGCCCACCGCCGCGCCGGTTAAGAGCGCGATGACGAGCCCCGCCACGCCGAGCCCGACCGCGTCCGGGTTCGCGCCAGCCATGACGGTCGCGGCCACCATGCCGCTCAGCGCGACGAGCGAGCCCACGGAGAGGTCGATCCCCGACGTGATGATCACGAACGTGCCGCCCACTGCCGCGATGCCGACCACGGACACCTGCACCATGATGTTGGTGAGCGTGCTCGTGGTGAGAAATTCGGGCGACGCCAGCGAGAGCGCGATACAGATCAGCACGAGCGCCGCGATGAGCGGCCCGAGCCCGCTGCGCAGCTGGCGCAGCACGCGCTGTTGCAGGGTTTGCGTTTCTTCGCGCGGTCGAACCGTGGTGGACGTCATGCTGCAACTCCGGTGGTAGCCCATTGAATGATCGTCTCCGAGCTGGCGTGCTCGCGCGCGACTTCGCCGACGATGCTGCCGCGATACATCACGAGCACGCGGTCCGACATGCCGAGCAGCTCGGGCAGTTCTGAGCTCACGAGCACGACGGCCGCGCCCGCGCGCGCCATCGCGACGATATGCGCATAGATCTCGGTCTTCGCGCCGACGTCAATGCCGCGCGTGGGCTCGTCGAGCAGGATCACGGCTGGCGACGTCGCGCTCGCGCGCCCGAGAATTACCTTCTGCTGATTGCCGCCCGAAAGATTGCCGGTGAGCGACGTGACCGAGGGCGCGCGCACCGCGAAGCGCTCGACCGCCTCGCGCGCGAGCCGGCGCTTTCTCGCCGCGCTCACGAAGCCACCGCGCACCAGCGCCCGCAAGCTCGAAAGCGCGACGTTTTCTTCGATGCTCGCGTCGAGCACGAGCCCTTCGAGCTTGCGGTCCTCGGCGGTGTAGACAATGCCCGCACGCATGCCTTGCGCGGGCGAGTGCAGCGCGAGCCTGCGCCCGCGCAGCCGCAGTTCGCCGCCGCTGAGCGGCAGCGCGCCGCAAAGCGTCTTCAGAAGCTCGGTCCGTCCCGCGCCCGCGATGCCGCCAATGCCCACGATCTCGCCCGCGCGAATGCTGAAGCTCGCGTCGCGCAGCACGGGCGCGCTCGCCACGTTGTGCGCTTCCAGCACGACGTCGCCGTAGGGGCGCGCCTCCCACGGATAGAACGAGTCGAGATTGCGCGCGACCATCGCCTGCACGAGCGCCGGTTCGTTCCATTCCGACATGGGCCGCGCGCCGACCGTCGCGCCGTCGCGCATCACCACGGCCGAATCGGCCAGTTCGAAGACCTCTTCGAGATGGTGCGAGATGAAGATGATGCCCATGCCCGCCGCACGCAGTCGCCGCACGACGGCGTAGAGATGCTCGATGTCGTAATGCTGGAGCGCGGCCGTGGGCTCGTCCATCACGAGAATGCGCGCGTCGCGCGCGAGCGCCTTGGCGACCTCCACGAGCTGGCGCTTGTTGAGCGGCAGATCGCCCAGGCGCATGGCGGGCGGCACGCCTTCCAGCCCGACCTGGGCCAGCGCCTCGTGCGCCATGGCGTTGGCGCTGCAATGATCGACGAGGCCGTAGCGCCGCGGCATGCGGCCAAGAAAGAGGTTTTCGGCCACCGTCATGTCGTTGACGAGCGAAAGCTCCTGATAGATCACGGCCACGCCCGCGTCGATCGCGGCCTGGGTGCCGCGCGCGAGGCGCACGCCGTCGATCTCGACCGTGCCTTCGTCCGGCTCGTAAGCCCCGGAGAGCGTCTTGATGAGCGACGACTTGCCCGCGCCATTCTCGCCGACGATCGCCATCACGTGCCCCGCACGGAGCTCGAGGCTCACGCCTCGCAGCGCCTTCACGCCGGGAAAGCTCTTCACGATGCCGCTCATGCGCAACAGCGGCGGCGAGCCTGGGCTGCCGCCCGCGCTGGTGTTCTCCTGCTGCGATACGTCCATTGCCGAACCTGATTCGCGTTTCATCCGTTCATCCCGGGCGCCGGCGCACGCGTCGCGCACAGCCGGCGCTTACGACCGCCCGTTACTGCTTGACTTCGAGAGCCCACAGACCGTATTGCTTCGCGCCTTCCGAATCGATGTTGGACTTGTCGATCAGATAGGTCGGCCACGCGTAGTTCGCGGGCACGTCTTTCTTCGCCTCATAGTCGGTGATGAACGTCATCGCCTTGGCGGACATGCCGATCGGGTTCTGCGAGATCGTCGCGTCCTGCTTGCCCGCGCGGATCGCCGAAAGCGCCTGCGCCGTGCCGTCCGCGCCGATCACCATGATGTGGCCTGGGTCGCCGAGCGGCTTGTAGCGGCCCGCATTGTCGATGGCTTTTTCCGCGCCGACCGTGTTGTCGTCGTTCGCGCCGAATACCGCGTCGATCTGCGGATACTTCTGCAGAATGCTCGTCATCGCGTTGAGCGACTTCTCCTGATCGAAGCCGCCTTCCTGGCGCGCGACGACCTTGATGTCGGGATACTTCGCGATCTCTTCCGAGAAGCCCTTCTCGCGATCGGTCGCCGCCGTGGTGCCGATGAGGCCGATCAGATCGACCACGTTGCCCTTGGGCGAGCCGTAACGCTTGCTCAACTGGTCGGCGATCCACTTCGCGCCGGTGGCGCCGAGCGCTACGTTGTCCGAGGCGACGAACGAGGTCACCTTGCCGCCGTCCGAACCCCGGTCGAGCATGAAGACCGGCACGTTCATCGAATTGGCCTTCTCGACCGCCGGGATGATCGCCTTCGAATCGATCGGATTGAGCACGATCGCCTGCACGCCCTGGCTCAGCAGATTGAGCGTGTCGTTGACCTGCTGCTGCGCGTCGCCGTTCGCGTTGGTCTGCACGAGATCGAAGCCCTGCTTTTCCGCGCCGCGCTCCACACCGTTCTTCAGGCCGACGAAGAACGCGTTATTGAGCGTGGCGATCGAGAAGCCGACCTTGACCTTCGTGACGGCCGGCGCCGCCGCCGCGGCCTGCGCCGGCGCACTCGCGGCGGCGGCGTCGGACGCGGCCGCCGTGGTCGAGGGCGACTCGCTCTTCGAGCAGCCTGCCAGCATTGCCGCGGCGGCGAACATCGTCACGCCGGCCGTGGCTCCCATGCGCGCGCTGCGCGCCACCCATCTGTCGAACCCTGCTGAACTCCACGCCATCACCGTCTCCTGTCTTTGATCTGCTGGTTTTTGACTGACCTGCGAACCGCCAACCGACTGCGTAATCGTGTTTACCGTGTGTGCTGTGCATTGCAACGACTGCCTGGACGCGAGCGCGCGCGCGTATTACCTGCGCGGGCCGTAGCCCTTGAACTTCTCGATGACTTCCTCCATTTGCGCGTCGGAAAGCAGCGGCGGCTCCCCGAGCTGGCAGGCCAGCAAATACTGCCTGGCGAGCACCTCCACCTCGTTCGCCAGCCACAACGCCCGCGCGAGATCGCGGCCGAGCGCGATGACGCCGTGATGCGCGAGCAGGCACGCGAGCCGCTCGTCGAGCGCTTCGAGCGCGTGATCGGAGAGCGCCTGGCTGCCGAAGGTCGCATACGGCGCGCAGCGAATCGAATTGCCGCCCGCCGCTGCCACCATGTAGTGATGCGCGGGTATGCCGCGACTGTGAATCGCGAGCGCCGTCGCGGCCTGCGAATGCGTATGGACCACGGCGTTCACGTCAGCGCGCGCACGCAGGATGTCGCGATGAAAACGCCACTCCGACGAGGGGCGTTGTGCTTCGAAGAGCGGATCGTCGTCGCGCACGTCGAGCGGCATCCAGACGATGCGCTCACGCGTGAGCGCGGCGCTCGGCACGCCGCTCGGCGTCACCAGGAGTCCGTCATGCCAGCGCGCACTCACGTTGCCCGACGTGCCCTGATTGATGCCGAGGCGCTCCATCTCGCGCGCTGTATCGACGATCTGCTGGCGCATTTCGGTTTCCGCGCGCGCGTCGCGTGCGCGTTCCGCCGTCTCGCCCGCACGGCGGCCATCGCTCGCGCCGCTCACAGTGCCGCTCCGGTCGCGAACAGCGCGGCAAGACTGGCCTCGAAGGGCGCGCGCACGATGCCCCGCTCCGTCACGATGCCGGTCACGAGCGTATGGGGCGTGACGTCGAACGCAGGGTTGCGCACCTGAATGCCCTCGGGCGCGGTCCGTTGCCCCGCGAGATGCGTCACCTCCGCGGAGCCGCGCTCCTCGATCACGATGTCTGCGCCGCTGGCGGTGCGCAAATCCAGCGTGGACGACGGACACGCCACATAAAAGGGAATGCCGAAGTGCTTCGCCGCGATCGCCACGCCGAGCGTGCCGATCTTGTTCGCGACGTCGCCGTTCGCGGCCACGCGATCCGTGCCGACGATCACGAGGTCGATAAGCCCTTGGGCCATCAGGGTCGGCGCCATGCTGTCGGTGATCAGCGTGACGTCGAGCCCCGCCTGCTGCAGTTCGTAAGCGGTGAGCCGCGCGCCTTGCAGGAGCGGTCGCGTCTCGTCCGCATAGACGCGAAACGCCACGCCGTCGCGATGCGCGCAATAGAGCGGCGCGGTCGCCGTGCCGATGCCCGCCGTGGCCAGCGCACCGGCATTGCAGTGCGTGAGCACGCCGCTGCCGGCCGCGATCAGCGTGCGCCCGGCTGCGCCGATGCGCGCGCACAGCTCGATATCCTCTTGATGTATACGCGTCGCCTCGGCAACGAGCGTTTCATATAGCGCCGCGCCCGTCGCGCCGGACTCGGCGCGTGCGTGTGAGAGCATCCGCTCGAGCGCCCAGCGCAAATTCACCGCGGTGGGCCGCGCGCTGTCCAGATACGCGGCGTGCGCTGCGAGACGGGCGAGGAACGTATCGCGCGAATCGGTTGGTTCGTGCCGCATCGCCACACACAGGCCATAGGCGGCCGCCACGCCGATCGCCGGTGCGCCGCGAACGCGCAGCTCGTGGATCGCGCGCCAGACCGCCTCGACACTGTCCACGGCCTCGACCACGCATTCGCGCGGCAAACGTGTCTGGTCGAGCAGATAAAGGGCGTCGTCGCGCCACTCGATGGTGGGCGGAAGACTCGATTGCTGCGCCTGCAACGTCATACGTTCTCCGTCGATGCCGGTTGTCCGGGCGCTGCCGCTCATGCGGCAGCCTGTATTCGTTTAAACCGATTCGGTGAGCACCTGTGCGGCCAGCGCCGTGACCGCCTCGATCGACGCCAGCTCGCGCCGCCGTACCAGCAGCGCTTCGGCGAGCTTCAGGCAGCGCACTTCCACGCGCGCGCGCACCGCATCGTCCTTGATGCTCGTAATTTCCGCCACCTTCGCCATGCCGACGATGCGGCGGATCATCTTGCAGCCCGCGAAACCGAGCGTATCGGCGAAGAGGCGATTGATGAAATCGTCGCGGAAGACCTCCGCCGCACGCGTGCCCGCCGGGCCGCCGATATACGCGTGGCCGGTCTCGCGCTCGTGCAGCCGCCAGATCTGCGCGAACTTCTGCGCGAAGGCGTTCCACACGGCCTCCACCTGCTCGAGCAGCCAGCCCTGGTAGGCTGCCGGGTCGCGTCCTGCCTCGCGGTCGTGCCAGTCGCGCGCGTAATACGCCAGCAGCAGGTTCGCAATGAACGCGCCCGTGTCGAAGCCCATCGGCCCATAGAACGCGAACTCGGGGTCGATCACATACGTCTCGTGCTCGTTCGCCATGATCGAGCCCGTATGCAGGTCGCCGTGCACGAGCGTTTCCGCATGATTCATGAAAGCCCACTTCATCTCGCCTGCCGCGAGCCGTAGCGGCTCGTGCGTGCGCAGCCGTTCGATCGCAGCCGCGGGCAGCGCGGGGCTGTAGACATTCGAGGGATGATCTTCGAATGGAAACGTGAAGACGAGTTCCTCGGTAATCTTGCACAATTCGGTGTTGATGTCGCCGCCGACGGCCGCTTTCTTGGCATCCGGCGCAAGATAGAGATCGGAGCCGTGAAAGAGCGTGCGGGCCAGAAACGTGGAAATGTGATCGGCGAGCCGCGGATACACGATGCCGTCGATCAGCCCCCCGCGCAGCACACGATGCGAATCGAGCCGCTGCATCACCATCAGGAACTTCTCGCTATCCGCGTGGAAGACGCTCGGCACGTGCTCGGGGCACAGCGCGCCGAAGCGGCGCAACGCCGCCACTTCGCGCTCCATGCGCTCGCGCGGCAAGGGCCATGCCTCGCCCACCAGCCGCAGGTACGGCGGCGCCTGTTTCACCACGACGCTCAGGCGCGGGTCGCGCGTGCTGCTCACGAAGTAGACGTAGTTCAGATTGCCGTCGCCCACTTCGACGACCTGCAACTCCCTGTCGTCGCCAAGCCTTGCGCAAACGGCCGGAACGCCCAGCAGATAGTCGGTCAATTCGGCAGAACTGAAAGCTTCGAAGTGCATACGTTCTTCCTGTCCGGAAATGGGCCGCCGGCCCGCCTAACGTCGCTTGCGCACGAGATCGAACTTGAAAATGCTGGCGTTGTAATAGTCGTTGCTGTAGCAGACCGCGCGGCCGGTCTCGTCGAAATCCACTTCGTCGATCAGCAGGAACATGCCGATGTTCTCCTGCAGTTCCGGCAAATCCCGCGGGGTGAGAACGGTCGGCTGGATCGAACTATGGGTGTGGGAGAGCCGCACGCCCGCGCGCTCCAGCGTGCCGAACAGCGACTCGCCCAGTTCCTGCCCTTCGAGCAGCGCCTTGGGCACGATGTCGATGCAGTAAGCGGCGATCGCATCGTCGGCACGCCGCACGCGTTCGAAGCGCACGCACGGATCGCCTTCGGCGAGGCCGAGCTTTTGCGCGAGGCTGCCCGAAGCCGCGATCGTCCTCACCTGCAAGCGGCTCGTGGAAGGCACCGCACCGACACTGCGTATCATGTCCGTCACAGACATCAGATCATCCAGACCGCCTTGCAGCTTGAGCGTGATTTGTCTGACGAAGGTCCCCTTGCCGTGAACGCGCGTGAGCAGACCGTGGGAAATCATCTGCGCGACTGCCTCGCGCAAGCTGGAGCGGCCCACGCCCAACAACTCGCAAAGCTCCGGCTCCGGGGGGATTTGATCGCCCGGCTTGAGCGAGCGCTCGCGGATCATTTCCAGCAGCGAATCCTGGATTCGCTCGCACATCGACTGATCGACGCTCAGGCGCATGGCTTCCGCAAGATTGCGTGGTTGGCTACATTGGGCTCCAATCTACATCAGACGTCTGATGTTATGGGCTCGTGGTTTTCCCTTTCATGCGGCGCAACATGGCGACGGCTGCGGTTATTTAACGCTCACCGAAAGCGGCACCGACTCGAGCAGATCCTCGATCCCGAGCCACAGGATCTGCAGGCCGATGCACAGCAGCACGAAGGCGAGCAGGCGCATGAGCACCTCGGTCCCGACCGGCCCGAGCCGCCTGCCGACATGGCCCGCGAAACGCACACAGAGATAGATGCAGCAGCAAAGAACGATCAAGGCGAGCAGCACGCCGACGACATTGACGAGTTGCACGTGACCGCGCGGCCGGCCCGTGCCCAGCGCAATCGCGACCGCGATCGAACCCGGCCCGACGGTAACCGGCAGCGTGAGCGGATAAAACGCCATGGCGCGCAGCGTCGCCTGGCGCGCCGAATCCGGCGGCGTCTGCGATTGTGCCGCCTCCGCGCCATCGGGCGATTTGTGCAGCAGGTTCCAGCCGGCAAAAGCGATGACCAGCCCGCCCGCCACCCGCAACACCGGGATCGATATGCCGAAGAACGAGAGCACGCCCCGAGCAGAATAAACAGGCTGTTGATGGCAATGATCCGCGCGAGAAAGGCGCGTTCGCTGGCCGTCGCATGCGGCAGCATGCTCAGTACGATGAACCCCGCCGCGGGCGGATTGATAACGGGAAAGAGTCCTGCGAAGACGAGCAGGAAGGTGTCGGAGAGTTGATTGAGCATCCCTGTTCCCCCTTGGCATCACGGAGTATACGGACCCGCTCGCCGCCCGTTCAATACGACGATGGTCCCACTGGGTGACGATTATGGAACCGGAATGGAACTTCATCGGCCGATGCGGCTCGAACAATGCCGCCAGAATCTCGACGCGCGCCGCGCAGACCCAACGTACAAGCCCATCTGTCGATGCCTTTCGCTTCCCGACTTCGATTGCTGCCCAGCCTGCTCGCCCTGATCGTCGCGGGCCTCGCGGCCGGCGCGGCTCCGGTCTGCGCCCATGCAGTTGCTCATCACACCGCGGCAGAAAGAACCGTTCACGCCACGCCCAAAAAGAAAAAGAAAGTCGCGCACAAGGCCAAGCCCGCGCACCGTTCGATGCCCGCTGATGCGCCCTCCACCAAGCTCTCCGGGACGAAGCGCCGCACCAAACGCGCGAAGCCCAGACACGGCCCGCCGCGGGCGCCGCATCACGCCGCGCACGCGGGCGCCAAAAGCGCGCACGCCCCTCGCCTGCTCGCCCGCTGCGGCTTTACACCGGCATCGCGCAAGCAGCTCTTTTCGCATGCGATCTACGTCGTCGACGAAAACACCCACACGCCGCTCTACGCGCGCCATGCCGACACGGTGGCGCCCATCGCATCGGTGTCGAAGCTCATGACGGCCATCGTCTGGCTCGATAGCGCGCATGCGCCGCTGCAACAGCGGCTTTCGGTCACGACCGCCGATCTCGACACGCTCAAGTTCACGCATTCGCGCCTCGGCGTGGGAGCCTCGCTCACCCGCGCGAACATGCTGCACGTTGCGCTGATGTCCTCGGAAAACCGTGCGGCTTCGGCGCTCAGCCGCGACTATCCGGGCGGCCAGCCTGCGTTCATCGCGGCCATGAACGCGAAAGCGCAGCGTCTTGGCATGAAGCACACGCATTTCGTCAACGCGACGGGGCTGTCGCCGCAGAACGTCTCAACCGCGCGCGAGCTGGCGAGCCTCGTGCGTGCAGCCAATGGCTACCCGCTGATTCGCCGCTATTCGATCGACCATCAGGAACGCGTGACCACGGGCCGCGGGCAGTTGCAGTATGTGAACAGCAATCGGCTGGTGCGCTACGGGCAGGTGCGCGCGAGCGTGCAGAAAACCGGCTTCATCAACGAGTCCGGCCACAATATGGTGATGCGCGTGATGGTGCACGGCCGGCGGCCCGTGATCGTCACGATGCTAGGGAGCGCGACGCCCGAGGGTTCGCGCCTGGACGGCGTGCGAATCGCGCACTGGCTGTCGTGCTCTTTGCGCTGAGCGTGCGTGACAGCGCGTCTTCACATCAACGCCCTGCGCTCGCCGAGCGCATTCCAGCGGCGGATGGCGCGGCTTTCGTGGTCGAAGCCGAGAATGCTGACCGAAGCCGTGTCGAGATACAGATGCTCGCCGAGCGCCGCCGAACCGGAAGCCCAGCAGCCCCCCAACGCGCGCAGGAAATGCGCGTGCGAAAAAAGCGCCACGCGGCCCCGCATCGCCAGCAGCCCCTCGATCACTGCCGCGGCGCGCGCCTGAACCCGCGCGAGATCCTCGCCATGCGCAATGGGCGAATGCCACACGCTCCAGTCGGGTTCGGTCTTGCGGATATCCGCTGTCTTGAGGCCTTCGTAAATCCCGTAGTCCCACTCGTGCAAGTCGGCCGAAATCGTCATCTCGTCGCCGAGTCCCGCAAGCTGGCACGTCTCGATGGCGCGCGCCATCGGGCTGCACAGCACCGCGTCGAAGCGCTGTGCGGCGAGCGACGGCGCCAGCGAGCGCGCCTGCTCGCGCCCGTGCCCGGTGAGCGCGATATCGGTGCGGCCGGTGTGCTGCCCGGAGAGGCTCCATTCCGTTTCACCATGACGGATCAACCAGACTTCGCGCAGTCCGGAGGACACACTGGCAGGATTGGCAGACATCGGGAACTCCACGTTCGTGCCCCGCGCGGGACACGCGGGATGTCCCCAGCATACCTGTTTTGGGGGCATCTGGCCGTGCCGCTACCCTGTTGTTCCACATGGCAAAATGAAGGCATATCGAAAGCGACGAGGCTGTCATGCCGCACCGCCTCGTCATTCATTTGCAGTCCGTAGTAACCGGCTTCAGAAAAGATGCGAGATACCGAGTACGGCAAGCGTTTGCGACGATTGCGGGGCCGTGACCGAAATGCCGGGCCAGCTCATCGTCGCCTGGCCGTGGTTCTTCAGATACCCCGCGCGTGCGTACAGGCTCGTGCGCTTCGATATCTGCCGATCGTAGCCAAGCTCGATGCCGAGCGTTTCGTCGTTGACGCCGTGTATGTTGCGCTGAATACCGGCGATCTGGATCGCGTCGAACGAGGTGGCCTGAATCGTCGCGCCAACCTCCGTCACGTTATACGCATGCGCGGAGCCGAGCGCGGCCGCGAGAGAATGCGTGGGCGGTGTCTTCGGCCTCGCATAGGAATAATTCGCCTGCAGGTTGACAATGCCGATACGGTAGGCGAGCGCCGCCGTGTAATGCTCCGTGCCCACGAGCGTAAGGGCGGCCGGCAGGCCCGGCACGGTTTCCGTGCCTGCATGTTCGTTCATGTAGGCCAGGCCGACGAAGAGGCCATAGCCGGTATAGGTCGCGGAAACGTCGAGAATGTTGCCCGTGGTCGCCGGCACCGGCTGCGTGACGGTCGCAGCGAATCCATACATGGCGTTGAGCTGGAACCCGGCCAGTTTCGGCGAGACATACAGGATCGAGTTGCTCGTGCGGCCCGCGGCGTACTGCGTGGAGAGCGTATTGCGATCGGTCGCGAGCACGGCGGCCGATAGCGGCGAAAGCACCTCGTTGGCGCGAAACGGATCGCTCGGGTAGACGGCCCGGAAGCTCGGCTGGTACTGCCTGCCGAACGTGAGCGCGCCGTAGTCGCCGTGTGCCACGCCGACCCACGCCTGGCGATAGAACAAGGCGGTCGTGTCCGCAAAACCCGCGCCGTTGTTGATGTTGTAGCCGTTTTCAAGCGCGAAATTGGCCTTGAACCCGTTGCCCAGGTCTTCGGAACCCTTCAGGCCGAACATCGAGCCCGTCGAACCGCCGCTGCGCTGGGAAACCGACGCAGTGCCGCCGTTGTTCAGGTACTGGAAGAACGTGTCGGCCACACCGTAGAGCGTCACACTCGTCTGGGCGCAAGCGGCGCTCGCGGCCATTGCGAACATCGCGCCCATCACACCCTGGCTAATCAGCTTCAAACGCATGCATGTCTCCTCTTCTGTTGTCGGTATCCGCTCGTTGGCGGAATGGATCGCACTGCGAATTACCAAAGAACCCGTCCCAATAAAGCTTCCGGTTGAATCGGGTACACGAACCTCAGCGCGTCTCGCGGCCCTCCTTTGCGGGCTGCAGCCACAGAAAGCCCGCCATGCCCGCTACGGCAAGCAGCGCGCCCATTGCGCCGAAACCCGCTTCGTAGCCGCGTGGGCCCGCCGTCGAAGCGACGAGGTGTCCCATGAGCGCCGGCGCGAACAAGCCGGCCGTCGTCGCGAGCGCATGAACGGTCGAGAGCATGGCTGCGCGGTTCGCGCCCGGCACGACTTCGGCCACGAGTTGCGGCCCGAACGTGAACGCCTGCGTGGCGAATGCGCAGGCCAGGCCCACCAGCGCCACCTTCGCGAGCGGCGGCCACGATGCAAACGAGACGCACAGCAAGATCCCGCCGACCGTGCAGCACGCGCTCACGAGCACGCCTCGCGCGATGCGCGTCGAGACGCTGCGCCTGAGCAGCGCGTGCGAGAGCGTGGCCAGCGCGAACCCCACCGGCACCTGCAAAAGCACCTGCAGACCGAACAGCCACCCTGCACGCGCGGGGGGCATGCCCAGCCCGAGGCGGAAATACACGGGCATCCACGTGATGCCGCAGGCGACGACCGCATAGCCCGCGAACGACTGGAACAGGACGGTCAGCACCGTGGCGCTGCCGAAGTGCGAGCGCAACACACGCCAGCCGGGCGTGACGGCGCGCGGGGCGGCCGCTGCCCGAACGCGCATCCGTGGCGCCCCCGCGAATCGCACCGCGAGCCATAGCGCGACCCACGCCACGCCGGCTACGCCGAGTGCGAGGAACGTGGCGCGCCAGTGCCAGCGCTGCTCGACATAGGTCAACGCGGGCCCGGCCAGCACGAGCCCCGCCGTCGCGCCGAGCTGCACGATCAGCGTAGGCAGGCTGCGCCGCCGGTCGTCGAAGGCCTCATAGGTCACGTGCATCGCGAGCGGCAACGCGGGGCCCTCGCCCGCGCCCAGCACGATGCGGCACAGCACGAGCGTCGCGAAGCTGGCTGGCCAGATCATCGGCAACTGCGCGGCCACCCAGACGAGCGCAAGCCCGGCGAGCAGCCACGTGGGATCGAGGCGGCCCGCGATCCAGCCGACGCCGATGGCCGACACGGCGAACAGCACAAAAAATGCGCTGCCGACGATGCCAAGCTGCGCCGGGCTCAATCCCATGTCCCGCATCATCGGCACCGCGACGAGCCCGACCACGGCTTTATCGGCGAAATTGAGCGCCATGAACAGAAACAGCGCGGCGACCGTGGCCCAGCCGTTACGCGCACGCGCAGCGTGCGTGGCGGCCACGGTTTGTTCGATCTGAAGCATGAGTCTTGACCTCGGGGTTCTAACGCGGCGCGTTTCGATTCGTTATCCAAATCAACCAGAAAGAAACTGAAAGCGTAACGACAGGCGCCGTCTACATGCCGGTGCGCATCAGGTCCGCCGCCTTTTCCGCGATCATGATTGCAGCGGCATTGGTATTTCCGCCCACGAGTGTCGGCATGATCGACGCGTCCACGACGCGCAGCCCCGTCACCCCGCGCACGCGCAACTGCGGATCGACGACCGATTGCGCATCGGCGCCCATGCGGCAGGTCCCCACCGGGTGATAGACCGTGTCGGCGTTGCGGCGCACGAACGCGCGGATCGCCTCGTCGCCCTCCGTCTCCCGCGCGATGTCGTCCGTGAACAATTCGCGGCCGCCATGGCGCGCGAGCGCGTGCTGCGCGAAGATCCGGCGCATCAGCTTCACGCCCGCGACCATGCCTTCCATATCGCGTTCGTCGGCGAGAAAACGCGGATCGATCGACGGGGCATCGTGCACGTGAGGCGAGCGCAATGTCACCGCGCCGCGGCTGTGCGGGCGCAGCACGCAGGCATGGCACGAGTAGCCATGTCCGCGCGGCGGCTTGCCTTCGCCGCGGTTGCCGAGCATCGCGGGCACGAAATGCAGTTGCAGGTCGGGTGCCGCGAGGCCCGGCGCACTCCGCACGAATGCGCCCGCCTCGGCGAGGTTCGACGTGACCATGCCGGTGCGCTCGCGCCGGTAGCGGTGAATCTCGCGCGCGAGCCGCATCAGGCCCGGCACGGAGCGCCCGAACAGCTCGGTCGACGCGACCTGCTTGTTCACGATGATGTCCAGATGGTCCTGCAGATTCTGGCCCACCTGCGGCGCGTCATACACGACCTCGATGCCGAATGCGCGCAGATGCGCCGCCGGTCCGACGCCCGAGGCCATGAGCAGTTGCGGGGAATGAAACGCTCCGGCGCTCGCCACGATCTCGCGGCGCACTCGCACGGTTTGCGCAACGCCGTCACGCCATATCTCGACCGCCGCGGCGCGCGCCCCTTCGAACACGATGCGCTGCGCCCGCGCCCCGGTCAGCACCGTGAGCCATTCGCGGCCGCCGTTGTGCGCCGTATCGCCGCGATAGCCGCCGTGCAGCCAGGCGCGCGCCGTGTTCCAGCGTTCGCCGTCACGTTGTGTGACCTGATAGAGGCCGACGCCCTCCTGGTCCACGCCATTGAAGTCGGGGTTCGGCTTCAGGCCCGCCTGCAATGCTGCTGCGATAAAGTGCTGCGAGAATGGATTAGGCGAGCGCAATTCGCTCACATGCAACGGGCCGCGCGAACCGTGAAAGCGATCGTCGTCACGGCCGGCGCAACGCTCGTTCGACTCGCTGCGGCGGAAATACGGCAGCACGTCTTCGTAGCCCCAGCCGGTACAGCCCGCTTTCGCCCACGCGTCGAAGTCCACGCGATGCCCGCGAATGTAGACCATGCCGTTGATCGACGAACTGCCGCCGAGACCCCGCCCTCGCGGCTGATACGAGCGGCGCCCGAGCAGGCCGGCTTGCGGCTCGGTATGAAACGCGTAGTTGCGTGGCCCTTCGCGCGGCACCGTGGCCGCGATACCGAGCGGCGCCCACACCGTATAGTGGTGATCGCTCGGTCCTGCTTCGATGAGCGCGACGCTCGCGCCGGCGCTTTCGGCAAGACGCGCGGCGATCGCGCAGCCCGCCGACCCCGCACCGATCACGACGTAGTCGAATTCCTGTGCGGGTCGGTTCATGCCGCGCAGCCCGTGATCTGCTTGTATTCGAGGAACTCGGCGAGACCATACGCGCCGTGCTCCCGACCATTGCCGGACGCCTTCATGCCGCCGAACGGCGCCGCGAGATCCATCTTGGCGCCGTTGATCTGCACGCTGCCCGCGCGAAGCCGTGCCGCCACGCGCCGAACGCGCGCCGCGTCGCCGGACCACACGTAGGCGGCGAGGCCATACGGCGTGTCGTTCGCGATCGCGACGGCCTCTTCCTCCGTATCGAACGGAAGGATCGCGAGCACCGGACCGAAGATCTCTTCACGCGCGATCGTCATGTCATTGCGCACGTCGGCGAACACGGTGGGCCGCGCGAAGAAACCGCGTGACAGGTGAGCGGGCCTGCCCTCGCCGCCCGCCACGAGACGCGCCCCCTCTTCGATGCCGATCGCGATCATCCGCAGGACTTTCTCGTACTGGGCTCGATTGGAAATCGGGCCGAGGATCGTGTCCGCCGCGGCCGGATCGCCGACCTTCAGCGCGTTGACCGCCGCGCAGGCGACTTCGATGGCCGCATCGTACTGGCTGCGTTGTACGAGCAGGCGCGTGGGCGCGATACAGGTTTGCCCCGAATTCAGCATGCAGGCCAGCACGCTCGCCTTCACCGCGGTCGGCAGATCGGCGTCTTCGAAGATGAGGCTGGGCGACTTGCCGCCCAGTTCCTGCGCCACGCGCTTGACCGTGCCCGCCGCGCTCGAGGCGACCTGCGCGCCCGCTCGCGTCGAGCCCGTGATCGACACCATGTCAATGTCGGGATGGCCGGACAGTGCCGCGCCCACTGTCGCGCCGTCGCCGTAGACCAGGTTGAATACGCCGGGCGGCACGCCCGCCTCGTCGACTATCTCTGCGAACAGACGCGCGTCGAGCGGTGCGATCTCCGAAGGCTTGAGCACGACCGTGCAGCCCGCCGCAAGCGCCGGCGCGACCTTGGCCGCGATCTGGTTGAGCGGCCAGTTCCACGGCGTGATGAGCGCGACCACGCCCACGGCTTCGCGCACGATCCCGGTCGTGCCGCGCCGCTCGGTGAATTCGAACGACTCCAGTGCGGCGCGCACGCTTTGCAGTTGTGCGAGGCCCACGCGCGCCTGAAGTTCGTGGCTCAACTTGATCGGCGCGCCAATTTCAGCGCTCACCGCACGCGCGAGTTCGTCATAGCGCGCGGTATAGCGCTCGATGATGCGCGTGAGGAGCGCCACGCGGCTCGCCACGCTCGTGGCCGACCACGCGGGCCACGCGGCGCGGGCCGCGGCAACGGAGCGCTCGACATCGGCGTGCGTGCCGAGGAGCACGGTTCCCGTCACCGCCTCCGTAACAGGACAGACCATCTCATGAACACTCGCCCCTGGCGCGGGCGCGACCCACTGGCCACCTATGTAGTACTGATCGATCTTGTGCACGTCTAACGGTTCCTGTCGATTGGGATGCGCAGTGAATTACCCGAGGCATCAGAACGGCTTGTCGCCGATGATCGTTGCGCGCATCATGCGCCGCACGGCCGGGAAATAGTCCTGGATCGCGTAGTGCTGGGTCGAGCGGTTGTCCCAGAACGCAATGGTGTTGGGCGCCCACCGCAGCCGAACCTGGTACTCGGGAATGGCGGCCTGGCGAAACAAATACTGGAGCAACTCGAGTTCGCCGTAGCGGAAATCGAAGCCCACGCGAAACGTGCCCGTGCTCAGAAAGTTGGCGAGATGGGTCGTGAAGCCTTCGTTCACGTACAGGATCTTTTCGCCGCTTTCCGGATGCGTGCGCACCACAGGATGAATCACGGCGGGGAATTTCACGCGATTTGCCGCGCGTTCCTCGGCCGACATGCGCGAGCCGAATGACGGCATGATGTCGTGCACGGCTTCGAGGTCGGCGATTTGCTCCTTCACGGCCTGCGGCAGATCCGCATAGGCCTTCGCCATGTTCACCCAGATCGTGTCGCCGCCGCTGCGCGGGCATTCCACGCAACGCAGCATCGACGCCATCGAGGGAATCTCGCGCCAGGACACGTCCGAGTGATAGATGTTCTCGCGTGCCTTCGCGGCCTGCGTGCCGCCCAGCAGGACAAGTTCGGGATGATCGGCGTGATGCTGGAACACGGGATGCACTTCGAGCTGACCGAACCGCCGGGCAAGTGCCACGTGCTGTACGGGCGTAATGTCCTGATCCCGGAAGAACAGCACCTTGTGCTGCACAAGCGCGTCGCGCAGCGCAGCGACAGTGGCGTCGTCCAGCGTGTCGCGCAGGTCGATGCCGCTCACTTCCGCACCGATGGCCGGCGAAACCGTGTCCAGCGTAAAGTGGGCGTGCGCAGGGGGCGGGCTCGCCTCGGGCGTGGCGATCGCGTTCGTCATGTCTTGTCTCCGTTGTTGGGTGCCGGCGTCGGGGCCGGCTCTTTCCGATAGGTGTTAACTTAGGGCTGACACAAATCGCTGTCGTGGTTCTAAAGCAGGAAGTGGCAGGCAGCGTGGGTGTGTGTCGCGGTGCTTCGAACGGAGCAAGGGTTTGCCCGCAGGCTCCTCCATTCGATCGTGCGCTCAGCCTTCGCGGTCGTTGCGTGGCCAGCGGAACAACGGCGCTTCCTTGCGCGCGAAGCGTGCCGCCGCCTCGCGCAGGTACGGGGAGGTCAACGCAATGGCCTGGACGCCTGCCTCCGCGTCGAGGAGCGCACCGAAGTCGCGTTCGAACGTCTGGGCGAGCAAACGCTTGGTCATCGCAAACGCATCCGGCGACTGCACGCTCATGGCAAGCGCTAGTTCGTGCGCTCGCGCGCCCAGCGCTTCGCCTGGTACCACCTCCAGCACGATGCCCAACGCGTGCGCTTCGCGCGCCGCAAGCTCGCGGGCCGAGTAAACGAGTTCGCGCGTGCGTTGCGTGCCGATGATGCGCGGCAGCGTATGCAACGCGCCCAGATCGGGCACGAGCCCCATCCGCGCAAAAGCGAGGCAAAAGCGCGCCCGCTCGCTCGCGACGATGAAGTCGGCCATCAACGCAATACTGAAACCCGCGCCGTACGCCACGCCATCCACCGCTGCGATCACCGGCTTGTCGAACGTCGCCAACGCGGCGCATGGCCGCTGGCTCTCGATCATGCGGCGGCGCACTGCGGCCGTATCGGCGGGGCCTTGCATCGCGCTCACGTCGCCGCCAGAGCAGAAATCGCTGCCTGCGCCGGTCAGGATCACCGCGCGCACCATGGTGTCGCAGCGCAATGCTTCGATGGCATCCGCGAACGCGGCGAGCGCCGCAGCGCTCATGGCGTTCTTGCGCTCGGCGTTGCCGAGTGTCAGCGTGGCTACGCCATTTTCAATGGTAGTACTGATCATTTATGGGGGAGTCGAACATTCGAAGAGGAACCGCCCCGCGTCATGCGGGGCGGCGTGTGAGGCTCAGTCGTCCATCGCCTCGACATAGCTCGCGAGATGATGGTCGATGTCGCCGAGGAGCGGATCGAACATCGTCAGGCGCTTGAAATAGTCGCCCACTTCCAGCTCGTCGGTCATGCCCATCCCACCGTGCAGCTGCACCGCCTGCTGACCAACGAAGCGCCCCGCCTCGGCGACGGTCACTTTTGCGGCGGCGAGCATGCGGCGGCGCTTGCGCGCATCGGGCTCGCCCAGTGCCTGCGCGGCGACGTAGGCCATGGAAAGCGCGAGCTCCTTGTGCATGAGCATGTCCGCCATGCGATGCTGAAGCGACTGGAACGCGGCGAGCGGCTGGCCGAACTGGCGGCGCGTGCGCAAATACTCGGCGGTGATCTCGATCAGGCGCTCCATCGCGCCCGCCGCTTCCGCGCACAGCGCCGCGATCCCGCAATCCACACCGTGCCCGAGTGCAACCACGCCTGCGCCGGGCGCGCCGATCAGGGCTTCCGCGCCCACTGCGACCGCCTCGAGCGATACGTCGGCGGCGCGCTGGCCGTCCATGGTCGGATAGCCGGCCACCCTCACGCCCCGGCTCTCGCGCGGAACAAGGAAGAGCGCGATGTCACCGGTGACCGCGTCACCCACGCGTGCGCTGACGATGTACGCATCCGCAGCCTCGCCATGCCAGACCAGCGCTTTCGCGCCATCGAGCACGTAGCCGCGCCCAACGGGCGTCGCGCGTGTGCCGACCGCATCGAGCCGGTAGCGCGACGCGGTTTCCGCGAAGGCCGGCACGACGACCTGCTGCCCCGTGGCGATCGCGCCCAGCCAGTGGTCCTGCTGCGCGGCGCTGCCGTATGCCGCGAGTATCGCGGTCGCCATGACGCTGCACGGGACGACCGGTTCGAGCACCAGCGCACACCCCAGTTCGCGTTGCACCACGAGCCGGCTCGCCGCGCCTTCGCCGAAGCCGCCGTATTCGGCGGGCGCCGTGAGGCCGAGCACGCCCATTTCCGCAAGCCGCGTCCAGATGGCGCGATCGAAGCTCGCGCCCTCGCGCGCGCGCCGGCGCCGTTGCGCGAACGTGTATTCGCTTTCGACGAAACGGCGCAGGCTATCCGCGAGCATTTGCTGCTCTTCGCTATACGTGAAGTCCATGTGCGTGTCCTAAAAGCCGATGATCATCCTGGCGATGATGTTCTTCTGCACCTCGGTCGCGCCGCCGTAAATCGAGGTCTTGCGCATGTCGAAATAGGTGGACGCAGCGGGCGCCGCCCATTGCGGCCCGCTCACGGGGGCATGCGCCCCGGGTTCGAGCCATTGCGGCGCGTACGGCCAGCCGTGCGGCCCGGCCACTTCCTGCTGAAGCATGGCGATGTCCTGCTGCAGTTCCGAGCCGCGAATCTTCACGATCGATGCCTCGGGGCCGGGCCCGCGCCCGCCGTCTGCCGTCGCCACGCGCAGCAGCAGCATTTCCAGCGCCATGAGGTTCATTTCGAGGCGGGCGATCTTGTCGCGCATGCGCGCGTCGTCGAGCATGCGGCCGCCCTTGCCGTCCGCGGCCTGTGCCGCGTAATGCTTCACCTGCCGCAACTCGCGATAGCAATGGCCGATGCCCGCAATCGCCGTGCGCTCGTGCCCGAGCAGATACTTCGCGTAAGTCCAGCCGCGATTCTCCTCGCCCACGAGATTTTCCACAGGCACTTCCACGTCCTCGAACCATGTCTCGTTCACGTCGTGACCGCCGTCGAGCGTGACGATCGGCCGGACGGTGACGCCCGGTGATTTCATGTCGATCAGCAACATCGAAATGCCTTCTTGCGGCTTCGCGTCGGAATCCGTTCTCACGAGGCAGAAGATCCAGTCCGCGAAATGCGCCATCGTGGTCCACGTTTTCTGGCCGTTCACGATGTACTTGTCGCCCTTGCGCACCGCGCGCGTTTTCAGCGAGGCGAGATCGGAGCCCGAACCGGGCTCGGAATAGCCCTGGCACCAGAAGTCGTCGACGTTCGGAATGCGCGGCAGGAAGCGCGCCTGCATCTGCGGGCTCGCGTACTTCATGATCACCGGGCCGATCATCGTGAGGCCGAACGGCAACAGACGCGGCGCGCCCGCGCCGAGCGTCTCGATCTCGAAGATCAGGCGCTGCAGCGCGTTCCAGCCCGTACCGCCGAATGACTTGGGCCAGGTGGGCGCACCCCAGCCATGCGCATTGAGGATGCGGTGCCAGCGCACGTAGTCGTCCTTCTCCACCCGCTGATGCGCGAGCACTTTCTCGCGGATATCGCCAGGCAGGTTCTCCCGCACGAACGCCCGCACTTCTTCGCGGAACGCCTGTTCCGCTTCGGTATAACGCAAATCCATCTGGTGCTCCCAAGTAGCGACGTCACAGCGCGCGGGCGATCAGTTCCTTCATGATTTCGTTGGAGCCGCCGAAGATCTTGCTCACGCGCGCATTCACGTAGAGCCGCGCGATCGGATACTCCATCATGTAGCCGTAGCCGCCGTGCAGTTGCAGGCATTCGTCGATGATTTCGCAG
Source organism: Paraburkholderia sp. BR10937 (assembly GCF_040965695.1). Classification (NCBI taxonomy): domain Bacteria; kingdom Pseudomonadati; phylum Pseudomonadota; class Betaproteobacteria; order Burkholderiales; family Burkholderiaceae; genus Paraburkholderia; species Paraburkholderia sp. BR10937. The sequence continues at coordinate 126,831 of NZ_JBFRCL010000008.1, read as the reverse complement.
CTACGTTGCGTGCACCACCATTTCGCCATCGCGGCCGTTTCGGCGTCGAGTTCGCCGCGCAGCACCTTCGCCATGCAGTCGTCGATGAAGGTGCGCGCGATGGTCGCGTGGGTCTTGCACTCGGCGAGCTTGAAACGCGTGTTCTGCATGTCCAGCAGGCTCATGCCGAACACCTTGCGCTCGCGCACGTAGGCCGTGGTGACATCGAGTGCCTTTTCCATCGCGCTCAGCGCGCCGAGCGCGATGATCATGCGTTCCTGCGGCAGCTGCTGCATCAGCTGATAGAAGCCCTTACCCTCTTCCGTGCCGAGCAGGTTGGCGCACGGCACGCGCACGTCGTCGAAGAACAGCTCGGCGGTGTCCTGGCCTTTCTGCCCCATCTTTTCGAGTACGCGACCGCGCCGGAAGCCGGGCAGATCGCCCGTTTCCACGACGACGATCGACACGCCTTTCGCGCCCTGCGCGGGGGCCGTCTTGACGACCACGCAGATCAGGTCGGCGAGCAGGCCGTTCGAAATAAAGGTCTTCGAACCGTTGATGACATAGTGATCGCCGTCACGCACGGCACGCGTCTTGATGCTCTTGAGGTCCGATCCCGCGCCCGGCTCGGACATCGCGATCGCCGCCACGCGCTCGCCGCTCGCCATTTTCGGCAGCCACCTGTGCTTTTGCTCCTCGGTGCCGTAGCGCAGGATATAGTGCGCGACGATGCCGCTATGCACGTTCGTGCCGAGGCTCGACACCATCGCGCGCGACTGCTCGAGCGCGATGATGGCCTCGTGCGCGAAGGTGCCGCCACCGCCGCCGTATTCCTCGGGAATGCTCGCGCAGAGCATGCCGAACTCGCCGGCCTTGCGCCACACCTCGCGGTCCACGTGCTGCTGCTTCCACCAGCGCTCCTCGTGTGGCACGAGTTCGCGCTCGATGAACTTGCGGATCGAGTCCTGGAACAGCACGAGATCGTCCGTGATCCACGGACTGCGGTATTCAGCCATGTTCGACTCCTTCCTCGCGAGCCACGTATTACGGACGGCCGCCGCCGACCACCAGCACCTGCCCCGTCACGTAGTTCGATTCGGGAATGCACATGAGATACACCGCGCCCGCCGCTTCCTCCGGCGTGCCGCCGCGGCCGATGGGAATCATCGCCTCGATGTTCTTCATGAGCTGCGCGTTGACGCCCACCTTGATGGACTGGCCCGCGATGTCGATGGTCGAGCTGTTGCCCTCGCCCGCCACCGCCTCGGTGAGCCGCGTCTTGATGAGGCCGAACGCCACGCTGTTCACGTTGACCTTGTAGCGGCCCCACTCTTTCGCGAGCGCCTTCGTGAGGCCGTTGATCGCGGCTTTCGCGGCCGAATAGTTCGCCTGGCCCGCGTTGCCCATCACGCCCGAAACGGACGAGATGTTCACGACTTTGCGGAACACTTCCTGGCCCGCATCGCCTTCGGCCTTCGCGCTTTCGCGGAAGTAGTCGGCGGCGGCGCGAAGGATACGGAACGGCGCGCTCACGTGCACGTCAATGATGGCGTTCCACTGCTCGTCGCTCATCTTCTGGATCACGTTGTCCCACGTGTAGCCCGCGTTGTTGACGATGATGTCGAGACGCCCGAATTCCTTGAGCGCCGTGCCGACGAAGCGCGTGCCGAAGTCCGCGTCCGTCACGCTGCCCGTGCACGCCACGGCCTTGCCGCCCGCGGCGACGATCTCGGCCACCACGCTCTGCGCGGGTTCGGCGTCCAGATCGTTCACCACGACTGCCGCGCCTTCGCCCGCGAGCTTCAGTGCGATTTCCCGGCCGATGCCGCGGCCCGAACCCGATACGATGGCGACCTTGCCAACCAGCTTGCTCATCTTCTGTCTACTCCGTGTATGTGATGGATCGTTCAGGCGTCGAGCGCGATGAGCGCCTCGCCTGAGAGCTTGATTTCGCCGTGTGCGTCGCGCGTGGTGAGCGCGACTTTGACGGTGCGTGCTGTCTCGTCACGCTCGGTGACGACGCCGCTGCAGGTAATGGCATCGCCCACGTGCGTAATCGCCGCGAAGCGCACCGAGAACTCGCGGATGGCCTGCTGCGGCACCCAGTTCGTGAGGAGCCGCCCCAGATACGCCATGGACAGCATGCCGTGCGCGAACACGTCGGGCATGCCGGCGCGGCGCGCGAAGTCCTGATCGACGTGAATCGGGTTGTGGTCGCCGGACGCGCCCGCGTAAAGCGCGAGCGTGAGGCGCGTGAGCGGCGCCGCAACGAACGGCGGCAACGCACTGCCTACGGCCAGGTCGTTCAAACGAATCGATTGCATGTTGGCTCCTGCTTCTGCTTTTCTATCAACCGTTGCGCACGACGATCACGCTGCGCAGGTCTGCAACGGGCGCGTCGTCTTGCGCGTTTGTCACGCGCGTTTCGCGCACGACGAATTCGAGCGCGCCGCCCTTCTTGTCATAGATGTCCGCGATGCGCGTTTCGAACGCGAGGCGTTCGCCCGCAAACGCCATGCGGTGATAGCGGAAGCGCTGCTCGCCGTGCAGCACGCGGCCGATGTCGATATTCAGGCGCTCGACGGTCGCGCGCGGATTGGGCGATTCCATTTCGAGGCAGAACAGGAACGTCGGCGGCACGGGCAGCGCGGGATATCCGGCTTCTCTCGCGGCTTCGTCGTCGACGTAACGACTGTCCGTCTGGCCGGTCGCCTTCGCGAAGAAGCGCAGGCGGCCAGCCTCGACGAGTGCCGTGTGGCGCGAGATCAGTGCGCCGATATGGCTTTTGTCAATCATCGTCGGGCCTCGCGTTACAGGCGCTCGTAGAGCGTGACCACGCACGCGCCGCCGAGTCCGAGGTTGTGCTGGAGGCCGAAGCGTGCGCCGGCGACCTGGCGGTCCTGCGCCTGTCCGCGCAGTTGCCACACGAGTTCGGTGCATTGTGCAAGACCTGTTGCGCCCAACGGATGACCCTTCGAAAGCAGGCCGCCCGAGGGGTTCGTGACGACACGGCCGCCGTAGGTGTTGTCGCCATCGAGAATGAACTTCTCAGCCGTGCCTTCGGGCGTGAGGCCGAGCCCTTCGTAGGTGATCAATTCGTTTGCCGTGAAGCAGTCGTGCAGTTCGACCACCTGAATATCTTCGGGGCCGACGCCCGCCTTTTCATACACCTGTTGCGCGGCGGCACGCGTCATGTCGTAACCCACCACCTTGCGCATGTCGCCTTCGTCGAACGTGCTGTTGCGGTCCGTCGTCATCGCCTGGGCCTTGATGACCACGCGCGTGTCGAGTCCGTGCTTCTTCGCGAACCCTTCCGAGCACACGATCGCCGCCGCCGCACCGCACGTGGGCGGGCAGCACTGCAGGCGCGTGAGCGGATCGAAGACGACGGGCGAAGCCATCACCTCTTCGAGCGTCACCGTGTTGCGAAACACGGCAAAGGGATTGCGCGCAGCGTGCTGGCGCGCTTTCACGGAAATACGCCCGAACGTTTCCGGCTTGATGTCGTATTCCTTCATGTAGGCACGGCCGCCGCCGCCGAAGAATTGCGCCGCGCGCGGCGCGGTTTCGTCGAAGCCCTGCACCTCGAGCATGGTCTTGACGAAGCGCTCCATCGGCGTCGGGCGATCGGTGTACGCACCCTTGAGCGCGCCGGGCACCATCTGCTCGAAGCCGAGTGCAATGGCACATTCCACGGCCCCGCTTTCCACGGCCTGGCGCGCGAGGAAGAGCGCGGTGGACCCGGTCGCGCAGTTGTTGTTGACGTTCACGACCGGAATGCCGGTGAGCCCCACACCATAAATGGCGGCCTGCCCGGAGGTCGAATCGCCGAACACGTAGCCGACGTAGGCCTGCTCGACGAGCGCATAGTCGATGCGCGCATCGGCGAGCGCTGCCTTCGCGGCATTGGCGCCCATCGTTGCGTAGTCGTCGCTCGCGCCGGGCTTGGTGAACGGAATCATGCCGACGCCGGCTACCACAACCTTGTTGCTCATTTTGGATACCTGATTAAGTAAGATTGCAAGTTGACGATGACGATGCCCGCCCGTGCGGATCAGCCCACCTGGCGGGATTGGCTCTGCCAGTACGGCGCGCGCAGATCGCGCTTGAGAATCTTGCCGGCGGCCGACAGCGGCAGCGCCTCGCGGAACTCGATGCTCTTCGGGCACTTGTAGCCGGCGATGAACTGGCGGCAGTGCTCGCGCAGCGCGGCTTCGTCCACATCGCTGCCGCTGCGCGCGACGACCACGGCGTGTACGGCTTCACCCCAGCGGGCATCGGGGATGCCGATCACGGCGCATTGCGCAACGGCGGGATGGCGCGAGAGCACGTTCTCGACTTCGGCCGAATAGACGTTCTCGCCGCCCGTCACGATCATGTCCTTCATGCGGTCGACGATGAAGAGGTAGCCGTTTTCGTCCATATAGGCGCCGTCGCCGGTATGCAGCCAGCCGTCGCGCAGCGCCTGGCGCGTTTCTTCGGGCTTGTTCCAGTAGCCGAGCATGACGTTCGCGCCGCGCACGGCGATCTCGCCCACGGTATTGCGCGGCACTTCCACGCCCGTGGCATCGACGATCTTCACGGTCACGCCGTAGCCCGCACGCCCAGCCGAGCGGTAAAGACCGCTCGCGCGCCCTTCGGGGCCGTGATTCGCGGGCGGATTGACCGACACCACGGGCGAAGCCTCCGTGAGACCGTAAGCGTGAAAGAATTCGATGCCGGGCAGCGCGGCGAGCGCGGCGTCGAGCACGCCCGCGGCGATCGGCGACGCGCCGTAATAGATGCGCTTGAGCGACGACAGATCGCGCCGCTTGAAGTCGGGGTGCTCCAGCACGGCCTGCAGCATGGTCGGCACGAGCAGGATTTCGTCCACGCGGTCGCGCTCGATCGCTTCGAGCACCGCGCGCGGCTCGAAAGTGGGCAACACCACGTGCGTATCGCCGGCCACGAAATGGCCCACCGCGCGCGCCATCGCCGCCGTGTGGAAAAGCGGCGCCGCATGCAGCGAAATGGCGTGCGCGTAGGCGCGGAACTCCGCCATGCGCGAAGTCGCCGACGACCACAGGTTCAGGTGCGACTGCATCACGCCCTTGGGCCGGCCCGTCGTGCCGCCCGTGTACATGATGGTCGCGAGATCGTTGCCGCCGCGAAATGCGTCGGCCACAGGCTGCGCTTCGGCGATCAGCGCCTCGTAAGCGAGCATGCCGGACGGTACGTCACGCTCGCCGGTGTAGACGAGCGTCGGGCGATGCGCAGCGCTCGCCGCGATGTCCCCGGCGAGCGGCAGGAAGTGGTCGTCCACCAGCAGGATGCGCGTGTCGCAGTCGTCGAGCGAATAGACGATCTCGGGCACGCTCCAGCGGATATTCACGGGGTTGAGCACGCCGCCGCCCCACCACACGCCGAGCATGTATTCGAGATAGCGGTCGGAATTGAGCGCGAGCATGCCTACGCGGTCGCCTGCGCCCATGCCGAGCGACTGGAGCGCGCCGGCTAGCCGCGCCACGCGTTCGCCCAGCTGCGCGAAAGTACGCGAGCGTCCGCCGAAGCGGATCGCGACTTCCGCCGGGTGTTGCTGCACGCAGCGGTGCAGGCCTTGTGTGAGGTACATGGTGTCTCCGGGCTTCTTTATGTCGTTCTGGCTGCGCCGGGTGATCGTCGGTCGATTGCCGGTTGGTCGATCGTGGCGCGGATGCCGTGAAGTCAGTATCACTTTAGGCGCACGCCGGCCCGCTGTCCTGAACCGAAGGGAGGATTTTAGGATGGGCAAGCGAATCGTTCGAAAGGAGTACGACGTCGGCCAGCCGCTGTGGAACAATAGCCTGACGGTTGCACAAGCAACGCAAAAACAGGGCGCGACCATTCGCCCCAGCAATAACGACCCGAGTGAGACAGGTCCGCCGCCCGGCCAACCCGCGCGGCCGGCGGGCCCGCCTGGCGCGCCGCCGCGCGCGCCGCAGAAGGAAACAGCGCCTGTGAACATCGTCGATGCCCACGCCGCAAGCGGCCATCAGAATCCCCCCCGCGGGATCGTCGCGTCGAAGCTGACGCCGCCCGCAGACAGCCCTTCACATCTGTTGCGCACGCAACTGATCGAAGCGATTGCAGGCGCCCACACGGCGCGGCTCGTGCTGATCCGCGCATCGGCGGGCTTCGGCAAGACCACGCTCTTGCAGCAATACGCCGCGCACTGCCGCGCCCACCGCCGCGAGGTGGCCTGGCTGCGCCTCGACGCCGCCGACAACGACTTCGCGCGCTTCCTGCTGCATCTCGACGCCGCGTTGCCCGGCACACGCACGCCGCGCGCGCTCACGCTCGACCCGGACACCTTCGCGTCGAGCCTGATCGAGCGCGTCGCGGCGCACGGCAAGCCGCTCGCCATTCTGCTCGACGACTTCGAGTCGCTCCAGAGCCCCGCAGTGCTCGCCTTCATGCAGGACCTGATCGCCGCCCTGCCGCCTGGCAACCCGCTCGTGGCCGCCTCGCGGGTGACGCCCGAGCTCGGCGTCGGGCGCATCCGCGCGCGTGGCGAACTGCTCGACATCAATCCCGCCGCGCTGCGCTTCTCGCTCGCGGAGGCGAGCGCGTTCATCCGCGAGAAATGCGCGCTGCCGCTGCGCGAGGCCGATATCGCCACGCTGCATCGCTGCACCGAAGGCTGGGCCACGGCCATTTATCTGGCCACGCTCTCGCTGCGCACGCGCACCGACCATGCGGCCTTCGTCGCCTCGTTTTCGGGCACGAACCTCGAACTCGCGGAATATCTCGCCGAGGACATCCTCGCCCGGCAATCCGAAGCATGCCGCTCGTTTCTGCTGGAGACGAGCGCGCTGCCGCAGTTCTGCGCCGCGCTTTGCGACGCCGCCACCGGCCGCAACGACAGCCGCGAGATGTTGGACTATCTGGAGCGCGCGAATCTCTTTCTCGTGCCGCTCGACGGCGAGCGCAGCTGGTATCGCTATCACCGGCTGTTCGCGAGCTTCCTGCAGCACCGGTTGCGTGCCGCGCAACCGGAACGTGAACGCGAAGTGCACGGCGCGGCCGCGCACTGGTATCTCGATGCGCAACGCCCCATCCCCGCCATCGACCATCTGCTCGACGCGGGCGACGAGGGCGGCGCGCTCGCCGAAATCGCGCGCCATTCGCGGGCATTGCTCGGCAGCGGCCGGCTGCGCCTGCTGATGCGCTGGCTCGACCGCATCGGCGCCGCGCGGCTCGCCACGCGGCCCGACGTCGGTCTCACATATGCGTGGGTGCTGCTCTTGAACCGCCGCTATGCGGACGCCATGCGTACGACACAAAGCATTGTCGAAAGCAGCGTCGGGCAGCCCAACCAGGAGAGCGTCGCCTTCGTGGCGGAAGCGATTCGCGGCGTGCTGCTCGCACTCACCGACCAGGTCGAGGCATGCGCGCAAACGAGCGCCACCCTGCTCGATCGCCTGCCCGACCGCGCGAACTTCTCGTTCTACAGCCTCACGAATTCGCTCGCCTTCAGCTACGTCTGCACCGATCGCTACGACGAGGCGCGAGGCGTGCTCTCGCGCGCGCTGCGGCGTGCCCACGATCATCCCTATGTCGTGATGCGCACGATGGCGGAAACCATCGAAGGGATCATCGATCTGGTGCAGGGACGGCTTGGTACGGCGCTGGCGCGGCTCGAAATTTCGGCAGCCAACGCCACGGCGAACCGCACCGTGGATTCGGGTGGCGGCCGCACCAGCGTGGACGGCGTGCGCTCGCTTGCGCTCTACGAGAAAAACGCGCTCGGGGAAATGGCGCATCTGCTCGCCGACGCGCTGCGGCGCGCCAAACGCGTAGGCGTGACCGACGGGCTGATCGCCACGCATGTGCTCTCGGCGCGCGTGGCGCTCATCGAAGGCAATGTCGAGCAGTGGTTACGCCTGCTCGCCGAACTCGAACAGTTGGGCCGCGCCGTCAAATCGGACCGAGCCGTGAGCGCCGCGTGGCTCGAGCGCACGCGCGTCGCGACGCTCGAAGGCCGCTTCGACGCCGCCGAGCAAGCGCTGCGCGCGGCTACGCTGCACGCAGACTGGGCGCGCCCCGGGGTTTCCTATCACGCGAGCGAGATCGACGAGCCGGTGATCGCGCGCTGCCGCCTCGATATCGCGCAGGGACGCTACGCCACCGCGTGCGCGGCGCTGAGCGAGGCACTGGAACAGGCGATCGCGCGGCGGCGTCATTGGCGCGCGCTGAAGTTGCGCGTCTTGCTCGCACTCGCGCTCGACGGCAACGGCGAGCGCACGGCCGCCTTCGACACGCTCACGGAAGCGCTGCGCATGGCGAGCCACGAAGGCTTCGTGCGCGCGTTCCTCGATGAAGGTGAAGCATTGATGCGCCTGCTTGGCGCCTGGGCCGAGCGCGGCCCCACGCAGATCGGCTCGCTTGGCGTGGTGCCCGCGTTCGTCGCGCAGCTGCTCGGCGGCGTGGCGCCCTCCCACGCGCGCATGGCGGACTCGACGACAGTCGGCGCCGATCTGCCCTACGCCGCAGACTCTCCCGCCGACGCGCTCACGGCGCGCGAACTGGACGTGCTAAGGATGCTTTCGGCAGGCCACCGCAACCGCGTGATTGCGGAGAAACTGTTCGTCTCCGAGCTGACGGTGAAGTCGCATCTTCGCAAGATCAACGCCAAACTCGGCGCGGGCAATCGTACGCAGGCAGTCGCCATCGGCCGCGCGAAAGGACTGATTCCCTGATTGTGGAACCCGGACAATGAACAAACGCCTGCAAGCGAACGAGATATCGCTGGAAGTTGCGAACGCAACTATCAAAAACGACGACGCCCCGCCGCCCGGCTTCGTGGCGTTGCCGTTCCGCACGGGCTATATGGGCCAGTTCGGCACGCTTTACTTCGACGAAGCCCGCGGCGTGATCGGCACGCGCGTGAGCGAGCGCCATTTGAACAATCTGGATATCGCGCACGGCGGCATGCTGGCCACGCTCGCCGACACGGCCATCGGCGCGGCCATGATACGCGCGGCGGGACGCGAACGTCCGGCGGTCACGGCGCATCTGGGCCTCGATTACCTCGGTTCCGTGCGTCCCGGCGACTGGCTGGAAGCGCACGTTGCGCTCGACAAAATGGGCGCGCGCCTGCGCTTTGCCACATGCCGCCTGATGGTGGATGAGCGCTGCGTGCTCAAAGCCAACGCGACCTTCGCGGTGCTGAACCCGCCGGCCTGAGCGCCGAGCTCGCCGCATGCGGATAGCATGACGCCGCCGCCTCTTTCGAGGCGGCGGCGCTGTCGGTTAGCCATCGTTTATCAGTGATGGCGCTTCACTTCCTTCGCCATATCCTTTGCGGCCTCCTTCATGTCACCAACGTTCTTGCGTGCCTGACCAGCTTCCTGCTGGAGGTCCCCCTTCACTTCGCGCGCCGGGTTGTCGGTTGCGCGGCCCACGGCCTCGTTGACCTTGCCCTTCATCTTTTCAGCCGTGCCCTTCACCTGGTCCTTGTTCATGGTCACACTCCACGTAAAAGCGACGGTGTGTCGCGACGCTTCGTATAGCGCATGCACTGTGCCCAAGGTGCCCGGCGCGCAGTATTGAGGGACGCAACCTGATGTCTCAGTCGTGCGCCATGGCGCGGTCGATCGAGATCTGCGTGGGCATCATGTTGACGTTCGCATTGTGCATGACCCACAGCGAAAGCCCGACGATCACCGCAATCAGAAACGCCGTGCAGATGAAGATGCTCGTGTTGGCGCGCTGGCTGCGCGACGCACCGATATGCAGGAAATACACGAGTTGCACGACGAGCTGCGCGATGCAGAGCACGACGATGGCCGCGAGCCCGAAGCCCGGCGAAACGACTCGAAACATCACCACGCCGAACGACGCGAGCGTCAGCACGAGCGAGAGCACGGTGCCGATCATGTAGCCCTTGAAACTGCCGTGCGACGCGTCATGCACGGCGTGTTGAGTGGCATGGGACTGGCTCACAGGAAACCTCGCAGGTAAACGAACGTAAATACACAGATCCACACGAGATCGAGAAAGTGCCAGAAGAGGCTCAGGCAGGCGAGACGGCGGCGGATCGTGCCCGTCAGACCGAACTTGAAGGTCTGGTGCATCATGATCGCGATCCACAACAGACCCGCCGTGACGTGCAGCCCGTGCGTGCCGACCAGCGTGAAGTACGCCGAAAGGTACGCGCTCGTGCCGGGCCCCGCCCCATCGGCGATGAGCTTGGCGAACTCGTTCACTTCCATCGCGACGAAGCCCGCGCCGAACAGGAACGTGATCGCGAGCCACACGATCACCTGGCCGCGCCGCTGCGCGTAGAGATTCAGCATGGCCATGCCGAAGGTGACGCTGCTCGCAAGCAGCAGCAGCGTTTCGCCCAGCACGTAGGGCAGTTCGAACAGATCCCTTGCGCCCGGACCGCCTGCCGTCGCATTCGCGAGGACGCCGAAGGTGGCGAAGAGCGTCGCGAAGATGAGGCAGTCGCTCATCAGGTAGATCCAGAAGCCCAGCGTGGTCCTGGTGCTGTCGTCGTGATCGTGACCATGAGCATGACCATGGCCGTGAGTAGTAGCAGCGTGAGCCATGGTTTATGCCATCTCCTCGATGTGCTCGGATTGATCGAAACGCTGGATGCCGAGTTGCCTGAAGCGCGCATTCTCGATGCGCTCGACCTCGGCGGCCGGAACCCAGTAATCCACGTCCTGGTTGTAGGTGCGCGCGATGAACGTGGCGATCATGCCGATGAGGCCCACCGCCGCGAACAGCCACATGTGCCACACGATCGCAAAGCCGAACAGCAGGCTAAATGCGGCGATGATGAAGCCCGCGCCGGTGTTGCGCGGCATATGGATGTCCTCGTACTTCGCCGGCTGCACGTAGGCGCGGCCCGCTTCCTTGTTGTCCCAGTGCTGCTCCATCGAAGTGATCTCCGGCAGCACGGCGAAGTTGTAGAACGGCGCAGGCGAAGCGGTCGACCACTCGAGGCTGCGGCCGTCCCACGGATCGCCGGTCACGTCGCGGTTGGCTTCGCGGTCGCGCAGGCTCACCACGATCTGCACGATGAACGAGAGAATGCCGAGGCCGACGAACACCGCGCCCACGAGCGCCACCACGAGCCACGGATGCCACTCGGCTACTTCATAGTGATTCATGCGGCGCGTCATGCCTTCGAAGCCGAGGATGTAGAGCGGCGTGAACGCGAGCCAGTAGCCGATCAGCCAGCACCAGAACGACACCTTGCCCCAGAACTCGTTGAGCGTGAAACCAAACACTTTGGGGAACCAGAAGCTCACGCCCGCAAGACAGCCGAACACCACCCCGCCGATAATCACGTTATGGAAGTGCGCAACGAGAAAGAGTGAGTTGTGCAACACGAAGTCCGCGCCCGGCACGGCCAGCAGCACGCCGGTCATGCCGCCCACGGCAAATGTCACCATGAAGCCGATGGTCCAGAGCGTGGCGCTGTGATAGCGGATGCGGCCGCGATACATCGTGAAGAGCCAATTGAAGAGCTTTACGCCCGTCGGGATCGAAATGACCGTGGTCATGATGCCGAAGAACGCATTGACGTTCGCGCCCGAGCCCATCGTGAAGAAGTGGTGCAGCCACACGAAGAACGAGAGGATGCCGATCGACGACGTGGCGTAGACCATCGACTTGTAGCCGAACAGCGGCTTGCCCGAGAACGTCGCGATGATCTCCGAGAACGCACCGAACGCAGGCAGGATGAGGATGTACACCTCCGGGTGACCCCAGACCCAGATCAGGTTGATGTACATCATCGCGTTGCCGCCCAACTCGTTCGTGAAGAAGTGCATGTCGAAGTAGCGGTCCATCGTGAGCAGCGCGAGCGTGGCGGTGAGCACCGGGAACACCGCGACGATCAGGATGTTGGTGATGAACGCCGTCCACACGAACACCGGCATCTGCATCATCTTCATGCCCGGCGCGCGCATGCGCAGGATCGTGACGATGAAGTTGATGCCCGAGAGCGTCGTGCCGAGACCCGATAGCTGCAGCGACCATATGTAGTAATCCATACCAACGGTCGGGCTATAGCCAAGCTCCGAAAGCGGCGGATACGCCACCCAGCCCGTGGCAGCGAAATCGCCCACGAACATGGAGACCATCACGAGGATCGCGCCCACCACCGAAAGCCAGAAGGAAAGCGAGTTGACGAACGGATAGGCCACGTCGCGCGCGCCGATCTGCAACGGCACGACCACGTTCATCAAGCCGAGAATGAGCGGCGTCGCCACGAAGAAGATCATGATGACGCCGTGCGCCGTGAAGATCTGGTCGTAGTGATGCGGCGGCAGATAGCCCGCGGCGTCGCCATACGCGAGCGCCTGTTGCGCGCGCATCATGATCGCGTCGGCGAAACCGCGCAGCAGCATGATGACGGCAAGAATGATGTACATGACGCCAATGCGCTTGTGATCGACAGAGGTGATCCATTCGCGCCACAGATAGCCCCACTTGCCCGCGATCGTGATCGCGGCGAGCAGGGCGAGGCCGCCGAGCGCCACGACGGCGCCCGTGCCCATGATGATCGGCTCGTGCCAGGGAACGGCGTCGAGCGTGAGTTTTCCGAACATGGTGTGATTACTCCGCTGCCAGGATGGCACTACGGTTGAGCGTGAGCGCCGGGGCGCCTGTGCCAGGGACTGCGCTGGGGACCGTGGGGACCGTGCCGCAAATCGGATTGCCGTGCACGTCGCGCATGTATTTGCCGACCACGCCGTCGAACAGGCCCGGCGCGACGTTCGAATAGAGCGTCACCGGGGTCTTTTCGCCGGGCAAGGCGAGCTGTTCGTAGGCGGCGCGGCTGAGCATCGTGGGCGACGCCTTCGCCTGCGCGATCCAGGCGTCGAAGTCGGCGCGGCTCTTGGCCAGCGTTTCGAAATGCATATCGGAGAAGCCCGGGCCGCTGAACGCCGCCGAGCGGCCCGCATAGATGCCGGGTTCGTTCGCGATGAGGTGCAGCTTCGTCTGCATGGCCGGCATCGCGTACACCTGGCTGCCCAGTTGCGGGATGAAGAACGAGTTCATCAGCGACTCGGCCGTGAGGTTGAACTCAACGGGCGTATCCACGGGAATCGCGAGCTGGTTCACGGAGGCCACGCCGTAATCCGGGTAGATGAAGAGCCACTTCCAGTTGAGCGCGACCACGTCCACTCGCACCGGCTTCGTTTGCGATTCGATTGGGCGATACGGGTCGAGCGAGTGCGTCGTGCGCCAGATCAGCACGGCGAGCGTGAGCACGATCACGCAGGGGATCGTCCACACCACCACTTCGATGGCCGTGGAATGCGACCAGCGCGGCGCATAAGTCGCGTTCGTGTTGGACGCGCGGTAGCGCCACGCGAACCACAGCGTGAGCACGATCACGGGAATCACGACCAGCAGCATCAAGCCGAGTGCGATCAGGATCAGGTTCTTTTCCTGCACCCCGATGTCGCCCTTCGGGGCGAGCAGCGCCATGTCGCAGCCGCTGAGCAGCACGAGCGGCGCGCCCGCGGCGACGAGCGCGGCGCGGCGCAGGAAGCGGGTAATCAGGGGTGGACGTGATGAAGAAGGCGGGCCGGCCGTAGCGGCCCGCCCCGAGCGAGGGTCTGGATTGCGCATGTCTGGTTCCAAGGTTGACGTTCGCGCAAACCCATCCATACGTGCTCACTCTGCTGCCGCACGAGCGGCCTCGGAGGGCCGCCGCAGAAGCCATACATAGCCTATATGTATGGATTTACGCGCTTCATGCACGCATGCTAGAGTAAGACATGACGCATACATCCGCGACAGAATGACACACGACCAACCTGCTGAAAGCGCCGGAGAGATCAATGCATGGGCCACGGCGATGCAGTCCGGCAACGGCCCGCGCTACCTGCGGCTCGCCGATTTCATCGAAGCCGCGGTGGCGCAAGGCACACTGCGCCCCGGCGAGCGCGTGCCCGCGCAGCGCAGTCTCGCCACCCTGCTTGCGGTCGATCTGACCACCGTCACGCGCGGCTTCAACGAAGCCCGGCGGCGCGGGCTGATCGAGGCGCGCGGGCCGCTGGGCACCTTCATCGCCGCGCCGCGCGCCGAGCTGCTCCAGCGCGTGGACCTCAGCATGAACATCCCGCCTGCGCCCGCCGACCTCGACATGAACGCGCTGCTGCGCGAAGGCATGGCGCGCGTGCTGGTGCGCAGCGACGCCGATCTGCTCATGACTTACCACATGGGCGGCGGCGGCCGCGCCGACTGGCAGGCGGGCGCGAAGTGGCTGCAGCCCATGCTCGGCCACGTCGCGCCCGATCGCGTGGTGGTCTGTCCCGGCGCGCAGGCGGCGCTTGCCGCGCTGATTCTCGCCTTCACGCAGCCAGGCGAGGTCATCCTCGCCGAGCCGCTGCTCTATCCGGGCCTGCCGCACGCGGCCGCGCAACTGGGCCGCCGCATCGCCCCTGTTGCCGTCGACGCCCACGGCATGCGCCCCGACGCGCTCGAAGCGGCTTGCCGCGAACACGCCGCGCGGCTCATCTACGTGAACCCCACGTTGCAGAACCCGACGACGGCGACCATGCCGGAGGCCCGCCGGCTGGAAATCCTGAAGGTCGCGCAGCGCTGCGGCGCGCTGATCGTCGAAGACGATCCTTACTGGCGTTTCGCGCCCGATGCGCCCGCGCCGCTTGCCCGGCTCGCGCCCGCTCAGGTCTGCTATCTCGCGACGCTTTCCAAGACGCTCTCGCCCGGCCTGCGCACGGCTTATCTCGCGCTGCCCGACGAAGAGGCGCGCACGCGCCTCGTGTCCGCGCTGCGCACATTCTCGCTGATGGCCGCGCCGCTCACCAACGGGCTCGCCACACACTGGATCGAGGAAGGCGTGGCCGAGCAGATCTTCGCGGATGTAAAGGCCGAAGCGCGCGAGCGTCAGCGCATCGCGGCGCACACGCTGGGATCGTCGGCGGGCGCGGGCATTCACCTCTGGTACGCGCTGCCGCGCTACTGGCAGGCGCGCGAACTGGCCGCGGCCGCAAGCACCGAAGGCCTCGCCGTGGCGCCCTCCACGGCGTTCCAGCAAGGCCCGGAAACGGCGAACGCGATCCGCATTTCGCTGGGCGCGACGGGCGGGCGCGAACAATTGCAGGCCGCGCTGCGCAAGCTCTCGACGCTGCTCGCGAACGACCGCAGCGCGCAGGCGCAAGTCATCGTGTGACAGCGCTTGCCACGATCCCCCTGGCACCGCAATTGCTAAGGTTTATCGTTTCCCTGCTTCAGCGCGGCTGCGCGGCCATGCCCACATAATGGCAAAGACGCGGCGCAGCGGCGCAAGTACACTCGTCGCAGCAGGCGGCGACCGGATTCGAGTAACCGCGCCCGCAAGGGCGCCCCAAATACGGGAGATACGACGATGGCAAACGAGCAAATGCTGGCGCAGATGCGCGACAAACCGGGCTTCATTGCCGCGCTGGACCAGAGCGGCGGTTCGACGCCTGGCGCGCTGCGGCAGTACGGCATCCCTGAAAGCGCATATAGCGGCGACGCCGAAATGTTCCGCCTGATCCACGAAATGCGGGTGCGCATCGTCAGTGCCCCCGCATTCACTGGCGAAAAGGTGATTGGCGCGATCCTCTTCGAGGCGACCATGGACGGCCAGGCGCAAGGCAAGCCCGTGCCCGATTTCCTCTGGAACGAACGCGGTGTCGTTCCGTTCCTCAAGGTCGACAAGGGGCTGGAGGCCGAGTCCGACGGTGTGCGCCTCATGAAGCCGATTCCGGGCCTCGACGCCCTGCTCGAACGAGCCGTGAAGGCCGGCATTTTCGGCACCAAGATGCGCTCGGTGATCGAGCATGCCTCGCCTTCCGGCATCGCTTCCATCGCCGCGCAGCAGTTCGCGTTCGGCGCGCAGATTTCCGCGCACGGACTCGTGCCGATTCTCGAGCCCGAAGTCTCGATCAAGGCCCCCGATAAGGCCAAGGCCGAGAAGCTGTTGCGCGACGAACTGCTCAAGGGGCTCGACGCGCTGCCCGCCTCGCAGAACGTGATGATCAAGCTCACGATTCCCGATACGCCGGACTTCTATCTGCCGCTCATCGAACATCCGCGCGTGGTGCGCGTGGTGGCGCTCTCCGGCGGCTATTCGCGCACTGACGCGTGCGAGCGTCTCGCCAAAAACCATCGCATGATTGCCAGCTTTTCGCGCGCGCTCATCAACGACCTCACGCAGTCGATGAGCGACGCCGAGTTCGACGCCGCGCTCGCCGCGAGCATCGACGAAATCTGGAAGGCCTCGGTGCAGAAGGACTGAACCCGGCGTGAACCCTGCCTCAAGCCGCGCCGGGCGCCACGCCCGGCCCCGGCACCGGTCTGGGACGTGAAAACGGGATGACATGCAGCCGGCCTCATTAATCGGGGCCGGTTATACTTGCGCCTTCTTTTTCTCCTATGCACCGGCCATGAGGCAGTTACTCTGCCTGCTCGTCCTGTTGCCGGGCCTCGTGCAAACCGCGGCCGCGCAGGCGCAGCAGCAGGCGCCCGCTAGCGACATCGTCAGCGCATCGGCTGCGAGCGAGGTTGCTCCCGCAAGTTCCAGCGCCATGTCCGGCGCGGTTTCGAAATACCTCACGCAAAAGTTCGGTATCGCGAAAGAGAAAGCCGCGCAAATCTCGCAAGCCGTCACGGGCGCCGCCGAGAAGTATTCGCTGCCACCTGCGGTACTGCTCGCCATCATCTCGATCGAGTCGCGCTTTCGCGAGAAGGCGCACGGCGCGAATGGCGCGACCGGACTCATGCAGGTCGTGCCGTCGGCGCATCGCAATCTCCTGCACAACAAGGATCTCACCGACCCCGAGGTCAACATCGACGTGGGCTCGTCGATCCTCTATGGTTATCAGCGCGCGGCCGGCGGCGACCTCAACGCGGCGATGAAGAACTATGGCGGCTCGAAGGCCTATGCGGAAAAGATCCGCACGCGCGCCGTGGAGTTCAGCCGGGTGCTCGACACCGCTAGCGCGGCTGCTGCGAGCGACGCGCCTGCGAGCGTCGGACTGGCGGCTTCGGCGGCTTCCGCCTTTGCGGCTGCGGCGGCAACGGCCGCGATCGGCGCCTCCGCGCCTGCCGGTGCCCCCTCCGCGACATCGGCGGCTTCCGCGCAGGCCGCCATGCAAAACGCCGCGTCGGCCAACGCGCGCTAACACCGTTTCCTGCTTCGCTCAGGCTGCCCTGCGTGGGATCGGCGGCCATGCGATGCGCATCGAAAGCATCCGGGATCACGATGCGAAGGCCGGCGCGCGCGCCGAAGGTTGCGCGCGCATCGATCGACAGCGCGCCCGCCAGACGTGCGAACGCCCCTCTCGCGGCAATGCCGTGAGAGGGGCGCTTCTCGAAAGGGAAACTTCCGGCGCGCGGGCTCAGGCGCCGCTTGCGGGCGTCTCGCCGTTTTCCGGCTGCTGGACCGCGGCTTCCGGCACGTTGGACGGGGCTTGCGGCTCGACGCCCGGGGCTTCGGGCTGGGGCGCGGGTTCGGTCTTCGCCTCGGCCTTGGCGTCGGGCTGTGCCTTGGCCTCGGGCTGGGTCTTGCCCTCTTCGCGCGCCTTGGCTTGCGCCTCGGCCTTGGCCTTCTGACGCGCAAGCGCCGCATTCGCGCGGCCGATGTGCGACGGATCGATGCCCGGGCCTTCCGAGGCCGTGCCGTCGAGTTCGTAGCGCGAGCCGCCTGCGGCCACACGCTCGTGATAGCGCGGATGATTCACATGGCGCTTGAGCACGGCGACGATCATCGCGCGCTCGTACTCGGGATGACGCGCGACGAGATCCTCGGCCACGCCGATCTTGAGCGGCAAACGGTCGCGGAACGCCGGGTAGTGCTTCGCGAACACGTTCCAGACCGTGTTGAGCTGGCGGTTGCGCTCGATGCGCGCCTTTTCGGCCTCGCTCAGATTCGCGGCCGGCTGCTGCTGGGGACGCGCCGGACGGCGGCGTTGCTGCTGCCCGGAACGCTCGCCCGCCTCAGGCCCGCGGGCCGGCTTCGGCTGCTGCGGCCGGCGCGGCTGCTGCGCACGCTGCCCCTGCTCGCCTTGATTCTGCTCCTGCGCTCGCGCGCCCTGAGGCCGGCCGTGGCGCGAGCGCGCACGCTCGTCCTTGCCGCCGGCTGCGCCAGCAGTTGTCGAACCCTCTTTCGGCGCACGTGGGCCCTTCGGGGCGTGCGAGCCGCCATGGCTCTTCGTGCCCTTGTGAGCGGCCTTGCCTTGCGATTTTTGCGCCTGTTCTTCGGCCGGCTGGCCTGAGCCGCCCCCCATGCTCTTCTTGATCTCAAGAAGACCTTCCTTGAAGCTCAGGGTACGGCGTTGTTGCGATGCGGCTTTCACGTCCAGATCTCTTCCATATGGAACCGGACGCTATGATACCGAAAACACGGCCGATCCAACCGGGCAATCAATTGTTGCGGCCGGTTTCGCGTCCGCCATCGTGTGCCGCGCCACACCGCGAATCCACGCGGCGCGCGGCAAAATCCCCCGAATTTCATGCATCCACACCTTGCGCACGCAAGGATCGCATCCTTTTTTTCATTACGACACCATGACGATTTCGACATCCGCCCCCCGTTCCACCCTGCGCGCCATCGTGACTGGCCATACGCGCGGGCTGGGTGCGGCGCTCGCGCAATCGCTGCTGCAGCGGGACATCGAGGTGCTCGGCCTCGGCCGTGGCGCGCATGCGGAACTGGCTTCCCGCCATCCGGAACGGTTCGCCCAGGCCGTCGTGGACCTCGCCGATCCCGCCGCACTCGAGCGCTGGCTGGCAGGCGACACGCTCGATGCGTTCGCGCTCGGCGCGCAGTGCGTGCTGCTCTTCAACAACGCGGGCACCGTCGAGCCGATTGCGCCGCTCGGCGCGCAGGACCCGCTCGCCATCGCTCGCGCCGTGACGCTCAACGTGGCAGCGCCGCTGATGCTCGCGAATGCGCTCGCCGCCACGCCTGCGCTCGACGCGAACGCGTCGCGCCGCATCGTGCATATTTCGAGCGGCGCCGCGCGCAACGCGTATGCGGGCTGGAGCGTGTATTGCGCGACCAAGGCCGCGCTCGACCACCACGCGCGCGCCGTCGCCCTCGACGCGCCCGCCGGCGTGCGCGTTTGCAGCATCGCGCCGGGCGTGATCGACACCGGCATGCAGGAGGCGATCCGTGCGACGCGCGTCGACCAGTTCCCGATGCGCGAGCGCTTCGAACAGCTCAAGCAGAACGGTTTGCTGTCCACGCCCGAAGCGGCCGCGCAACAATTGATCGACTATGCATTGAGCGAGGCATTCGGAACGGTGCCCGTCACGGACGTGCG
This sequence comes from Paraburkholderia sp. BR10937, assembly GCF_040965695.1. Taxonomy (NCBI): domain Bacteria; kingdom Pseudomonadati; phylum Pseudomonadota; class Betaproteobacteria; order Burkholderiales; family Burkholderiaceae; genus Paraburkholderia; species Paraburkholderia sp. BR10937. The sequence continues at coordinate 107,551 of NZ_JBFRCL010000008.1, read as the reverse complement.
CGAACTCGGCAAGGCGTGAGCGTGTCGTGCATTGAATCGTCGCCGTCGCGCCTCACGTAAGCGCGACGCGCGGCCGTACCGCTTTCAGGCGCCGCACGCCACCCGCAAGCACGAGCAATGCGCCGACCGCGAGCACATCGCCCGCGAGCCGTGCGGGCAAGGAAGCGGTGACGTGTGTTGCACGCAGCAGCGTGTCGATGACATTCGAAGCCACCGCGCCCCCCACGAAACAGACGAGGCCCTGCTGCCCCACGGTGACGACAGCCGGCAGCCGTTGCGCAAGCCATGCTATCCAGCCCTTGCGCACCGCCTGCGCGGCGAGCCAGGCCACGGCGGCAAAGTTCACGATGCGCACGCTCGCGAGATTCTGTTTCATGTAGCCAGGCTGAGGGTCCAGATCGGCGAACAACTGGATGAACGCGAACGTGACGACGAGCACCAGCGCGAACGCCGTCAAGGCGCGGCCCGTCCACGAGATCTGGAACGCGCGCGACACCGGATAGATGCGGCACAGCAGGCCCAGCATGAACATGGCCTGCCAGGCAAACGGGTTGAACGGCCAGATGGCTCCGGGCGCGGTCGGCAGATAACCCACGAGCCAGCACCCGCCGAACCACAGCACGAAACTGCCCACGAGCACGAGATCGGGCGAGCGGCGCGCAAGCGGCATCACGAATGGCAGGATCATCACGAGCATGATGTACATGGGCAGCACGCCGGCCAGATAGGGCTGGTCGCGAAACACCGCGATATTGGCGAGCATCGTGAACGGCTGCGCGGCGAAGCGCAGATAACCCGACTCTGCGACCAGCGGCGAATCCACCCGCAGCATCACCGCGGCGGCGCCCGACAGCAGCATGAGCGCAGCGGTGCACAGGTAGGCGGCGTAGATCTCGCGCCCGCGACGCCAGAAGCGCCGGTTGGCCGCGCCCTCGCCCTTGCGTCCGGCAATGGCGAGCCAACTCGCCGCGCATACATAGCCGCTCACGAACACGAAAACTTCCGCGGAGTCGCAGAATGCGAAGTTGTGCAGCATCGCATGCGAAAGCACGCTGGAAGGAATGTGATCGAGCGCGATGGAAATCAATGCGAAACCCCGGAAAAAGTCGATTTCGCTCGATCGCTTCGCTATCTGACTCATTGGTGACGACTCCCGTTCGTGTCGAAGATTACGATTGATGGGGTGCGCGACTTCGATTCGATGAAGCTGTCAGCTTCAGGAGTCTTTTTGTAAGGATGCCTGATCGATTCGTCGCCGCACTCGCAACGCATGAAAGGGTTCCGTAAAAGGCTGCGCCGGAGCGCCGGCTCACCATGCGACTTTAATGCCAGCTCGACGCGAAATCGGCCTGCGTAATCCATGGTAAGCATTTCGCCCGCGTCACGCTTGCACGCAGTCGCGCGCGCACGCCCGGACGGTGCGCGCCATGCACATCGAATCAGCGGCCGCCCGTTTCTGGTGCCACATCCTGTGGCTTCACGTCTGGACCGTCGCGGCATTTCTGCCATCGCGCCTGGAAAGGCGCGCGAAAGCCTGCAGTTTCCCTTTGCTCGCGTCATGGCGAGTTGACGCCGGCGCACCCCGAGGGTTCCGGGAATATTCAGAAGTTTCGCCGCTGGTGGCAAAAAAAAGAACGGTCAGAAGCACGCCCCACCGAAACAGAGTTTTGAAGTCAGCACGAAAGTGTCAAAATGGCCACGCATCGAACGATGCGCAGATAGAACAGAAAAGAAAAAGTGTCAGGAAAATAGCGCGAGTGGAAGAAATCTTGCGGAGCAGTTCACGAAGCCAGACAAATCCCGCAGATCCGCCCAGCGAGTCTTCACCGCCGCTCATGCCCGCTTCACAGGCACTGTCGCTATCACGACAACAAATCGTCGCCGCGTGGCTTGCACGTCCCCCCGCGATCGATGCGGGCGATAAGCCCGCCTCCTCAAGTCCTCGGCGGCCGAATCTGTCTGGCAATACAGTCATGCATGCGGGAACATAGGTCTTCGATGATTATTACCTAAGGCTTTCACGCTAGTCTCGCCATAAGTGCTTCTAACCCATGCGGCGTAGGCGTTGTACTGTCGTATCAGAGTTGAGCCCCGCGAGATATTGGACCTCGCCGTTTGATTTGCCTGCCAGAATCTGGCGGCGGATACCGTGCTCGTTTTTTTACCCTGCACCACGGCGCACGCGCTCATCTCCCACGAGTGCTTGGATGTTCCGCGATGAAGTCGTGTTTGACATCGCGATCAATTCTTAGGATGACATACGAAAGTTCGCTAATTATATTTATGTTTAAATTCCTGGGGGGCATGTCCGCGATTCGGTCGCGTCGGCCCCAGTCGCCCTGGAACTACGTCAGTTGAACCTCTCGAGACAACAGATGCTCGTGCGACGCGAGTCCGTGGTCGGGGCGCACGGCGTTACGCTCCCGCAATCGTGCGAATCTTCATGGTGCCGAGCAACCGGCTGACCAAACTCAAGACACTGCTCGCGACCGCCGACGCACCACGAGCAACGGCTGAATTCATCTACACGTTCAGTCTATTCAGGGGGTCGCGAGACCTTTTGGATGTTCCGTGCCGCGCGATCGCCGGACGCACTTTGCGCGTGGTCCACAATCGCAACCGGCCTGTGGTTACTTACCGCGTTCAGGCGAAACTGTCGCGGTATCCGCCATCCTTTACGTCGTTCTGTTTCCCCATGACACGTCCTCGTGCGGTCACGCCCTGCGATAAAAAACAGGAAGCCTGGCTTCCCCAGCTTCCCGTCGTGCGTTTCACGGGCTCTCCGGCGAATGACTAACGCTGACACGTTTAAGTCTCCACAGCGCGCCACCTCTTTCGCTTCCTCGGCATGTTCAATAGCGACGCATAGTGCTCATACCACAACCCAGCCTTCTATTGAAGCAGTGCCGCTTGCTCATAGCCGAGCGCGCGATGTGATTCCCACTGTACGTCGTCAAAGAACTGGTTTGCCGTCGTCTCGTTTGGGAAACTGGCTTGTTCGTCCTTGTATTGCCGCCCGTCGTGAGGTGCGCTTTCAGTGAGTTTCGGTTTGATGATGAGTAGATGCCCCACACGTCGGGCACACCTTCCACGGTGGATGGAAAGTGGGTGCGCAGCCATACGGCAAAACACCCGGCCTTGCTCCTGAATTCATCAAAAGACCGGGCGATCAACTCGGTCTTCAAACCGAACGCGCCTGGTTTCAAACGCGCATAACGTGGCTCGCGGCACTCTATGCCGAACTCCACCCTTACCATGCGAACCAGGTTTGCGACGTCGTCGAAGCTGTATTCCGGGTCGCAGCCGTAGTCGAGCAGCATGATGAATCTCTGCTGTCTGCGCAACAACTCATAAGCGTCGGTGTTCTCGAAGTGCCCACCTTCTGAAAGATATCAACGTCTCGCACGTGGCCCGTCAAAGCGCCCGATTAGTTCGCGTAACAAACAAAACTGTGTCCCGAAAAGCTTCCCGGTAAACACGCGATGCGAATTCTCTTTCGTCGGCAGGGGAATCCGGGCGCGGGCGTAGTGCCTAACAATACGAGAGCACCGACGTTCTCAATCGAGTGGGCGTTTTCGCCTGCTTGACTCTGCTCGCCGGACGAGATCAGTCAGGAGCCACTTCGCAACCAGTTCCGGCCTGTCCATCCCAAGCGAAGCGAATTTGACCTCGCCTTCATAATAGACAATGACCAATGCCGCGCTGATCATGCCGACGGTGGCGTCGTAACGCGCAATCTGGTCGTCGGGCGCGGTGCGGGAGGGCGAATGGGCAACGGGGAAATGGATCAACGTGAGTTACTCGAACCATGAGTCGAGTCAGCATTTTCTGACCTGAGGCTGCCACCGGCAATCCGAACTTAAACTTTCGTATCGTGATCTCCCAACCCACGACGTGATGACAGCGGCCTGCAAGCTGAGGACTCACATCGTCGCCCGGCGCAGCTTCAGGGCGATATCAAGCTTCTCGATCCAGCCGACGTCGTCGAGGCTCGCCCCAAGCAGCGCTTCAATGCGTTCCATCCTGTAGTTCAGCGTGTTGGGATGAATGCCAAGTGCGGCCGCCGACTGGCCGCGCCGCTGTCCCTGTTCGAAATAAGTCTGCAGCGTCGCGACCAGCTCAGGCTCGTTGGCTAGCTGTTCGAGCAGCGAAACGAGATAGCGCCGCGCATTCGCTGCATGACGCGCGCTTTCTTCGATGAGGATGCTCGAATACATTGCGACCTGCGGCCGGCCCTGACTTTTTGGCGTGAAGTCCAATGCCCTGATCGCTTCGTCAACCGTGGCCGCCCAGCCCGACGCGCCTTCGTTCATCAGGCCAACGCCGATGCGACGAAGCTCCGGCACCGCACCCGCCAAGGTACTGGCCCGTTCCGCCGTCAGGCGATCGATCCGATTGATCGAATCGCCTCGCAGGCACGGAGCCCACAGAATCAGCCGGCCACGATGCCACGCCCGCACCAGATCGCCTGGCGCGGCAGCAAGATGACGCGCTGACGCAAGTGCGATGCGATCGAGTTCTCGTTCACGTTCGTACGACGTGTGTTCGGGTAGATCGACGTCGATGGCAAGCCCCACACGTGGAGCGGTGGAATCGAGTCCCAGCGCTTCCACTGTTTCCCGAAAGCCGTCGTGATCTTCTGGCGTATAAAAGACAATGTTGTAAAGCTGATGACGCAACGCCTCACGCCAGCGTGCTTGCTGATACTGCTCTTCGAGATAGCTTTGCGCGATGCTCTGCGCCATGACGTCAAAAAAGTCGAAGAGATACGGCGAGATGACGAACAGCAGTTCTTCAATGAGGCTTCTATCGTCTTCACCCAGCGCAATGTAAGTGCGCCAGATCTCACGCGATCCAATCCGGAAGGCCCGCAGCACGGATTGCAGCGGCACGCGCTGGTGAACGCGCCGGCGGCCGAATTCCTGAAAGCGATCCATGTCCTCCGCCGACGGCGGCTTATGCGTCAGAAGCGACTGGAACCATAAACCAGCCGTCAATTCGATCGACGCTGCAATATCCTGCCTGACTGACGGCATTAGGTCTTTATAGCCCTCGACGTCCATCAGAGTCTCGTATACGCATTCGTTCACGGCCGTCGGGTTGGCTGAAAGAAGCGCCGTGCGTTCGCGCAAGCTCTCGCTGATCGTTGGGATGCTGACTATCATGGTTGGATTGTTCCCTGGGATGAACCGGCAACCGGCAAAAACGAGGATTCCGGCTATTGTGCAACATTCGCTTCGATTGGCAGTGTGAAACGGAACACCGAGCCGTGAGGCTCACGAGGCGTGACCCATAGTCGTCCGCCATGGGCTTCGACAATCGATCGGCTAATGGAGAGTCCCATGCCCATTCCGTTCGGTTTGGTGGTGTAGAACGAGCGGAATAATTGCTCTGTACTCCCCGGTGGAAGCCCCGGACCGGTGTCCCACACCTCGACTATCACATCGTTCGAGTCACTCCGCTCAGAGACGATCGTCAGTTCGCGCTGTCTGTCACGCACTGCGCTCATCGCCTCCGAAGCATTCATGACAAGATTGACGATCACCTGCTGCATCTTGACCCGGTCCCCGAGCACAGGCGGCAGGTTTGCGGAAAGGCATGTCTGCAACCGCACGCTGTTTCTCTGCAACTCGGCGTTGATCAGGGCCAGCACTTCGACAATGGCCTCGTTGATATCTACCGGGTCCTCGCGCGGCGGCGCCTGCTTGACGAGCGATCGCACGTGGCCGACGACCTCCACCACCCTGTTGCCTTGCTTGAGAATGTGATTCAGCGATTGCCGTGCCTCCTCCAGCTCCGGAGGCTGGGCATCCAGCCAGCGCAATCCCGCCGTAGCATGCATGACGACCGCGGACACAGGCTGCTTGACCTCGTGCGCAATCGAGGCCGCCATTTCGCCGAGCATCAAGACGCGGTTCAGGCGCGCCATATCGGCCTGGGTCTGCTGCAACGCGTCCGCCGCCCGTTCACGTGAATCGCGCTGTGCCTCTTCGGCGAGTTTTCGCTCGGTCACGTCGATGATCCAGCCCACCATCCGATAGGGCTGGCCGGAATTGTTCCAGAGCGCCTGTCCGCGAGACTGAACCCATCGGTATTCCCCCGACATGGTGCGGATACGATATTCGACGTCGTAGGCGTTCTTGTGCTCCAGATGCGCAGTGAGACAGGCTGTCACCCGATCGATGTCTTCTGGATGAATGGCCTCCTGATGCACGCTCGCTTCATTGGGCAGTTCATTTTCCGCATAGCCCATGATTGCCTTGAAATGAGGCGAAAAGTACATTGCGCCCGTCTGCGGATTCCAGTCCCACAAGCCTGCCGTCGCGCCCCTCACCGCGAGCTGAAAGCGTTCCTCGCTCGCCCTTAGCTCGACCGCGACGCGGTGGCGTTCGATTGCGTAACGGATCGCGCGGCTCAGTTCCGAAGCGCGGATATCCTTCTTGAGGAGATAGTCCTGTGCACCGTGCTGGATGGACAGCAGACCGACCGAATTATCATCCAGCCCGGTGAGAACCAGCACCGGCATGTCGGGCACCATCTGCTGGAATTTCCTGAAGGTGTCGAGCCCCCCTTTTGCGTCCGGCAGCCCCAGGTCGAGGATCACCACGTCGAAATGCGCGGTTCGCACGCGCGCGACGCCCTCCGCCATGGATTCGGTGCGCACCACGTGGTACTTGAACTCCACCACGTCCTCGAGCACCCTGTCGATCAACAGTGCGTCAGTCGCGCTGTCCTCGATCAGGAGGATATGTATTTCATGATCGATGTTCACGATTTAAAGGGGGGTAGCGTCACGACGCCAAGCCAGAAGTCGTTGATGCTGCGCACGACTTGAACGAACTTCTCGAAGTCCACGGGCTTGGTGATGTAGCAGTTCGCGTGCAGGCCATATGACTTCGCTACGTCCTCCTCGGCTTTGGAGGTGGTCAGCACGACGACCGGAATGTTCATCAATTCCGGATCGGTTTTCAGCTCTTGTAGCACTTCCTGGCCGCTCTTTCGCGGAAGGTTGAGATCCAGGATGATCAGGCCGGGACGGGGTGCGTTTGCATGTTTTCCTTCGCGTTTGAGGAACTCGATTGCCTCCACGCCGTCCTCCGCAATGTGTAGCGGATTGAGCACCTTGTAGTATTCCAGCGCCTCGCGCGTCATCATCACATCCGTGGGGCTATCCTCCACCATCAGGATATGAAACATCTGCTCGCTATTTTCGGAAAGCATCGTAGTCTCCTCTCTTTCGTGTTCGGCTTCAGATTGTGTTCTTGACGCCCAGCGTGAAAAAGAACGTCGCGCCCTCCTCCGGAGCAGACTCGACCCAGATCTGGCCGCCGTGCTGTTCGACGATCCGCTTGCAAAGCGCCAGGCCAATCCCGGTGCCTGGATACTCTGCGCGCGTGTGCAGGCGTTGAAAGACCAGAAAAATCCGTTCGAAGTATTGCGGATCGATGCCGATTCCGTTGTCCTTGACCCAGAATAGCCACCCCTCGCCCTGACGCTTCGCACCCACGTCGATCCGTACAGGGCGTGACTTGTCACGGAACTTGACGGCGTTGCCGATGAGATTCTGGAACAGAAGCGTAAGGTGCGTCGGAATCGCCACCAGGGTAGGCAACGTTTCCTTCCTCACCTCGGCGCCGCTTTCCTCCATCATGACGCTCAGGCTCTTGAGCGCCTGATCGAGTATCTGCGCGCAGTCAGTCAACTGGCGGGCGTCATCGGAGCGGCCAACCCTGGAATAGGCGAGCAGATCGTTAATGAGCGCCTGCATCCGCGTCGCGCCGTCGACCGCGTGTGTAATGAATTCATCGGCGCGGTTATCCAGTTGCCCCTTGTATCGCATCTGCAGCATCTGCAAGGGGCCGGCGACTGCTCGCAGGGGTTCCTGCAGGTCGTGCGAAGCCAGGTAGGCAAATTGTTCGAGGTCCTTGTTCGAGCGGGCCAATTCGTCGGTTTTTCTAAGCAACTCATCTTCCGCGTGCTTGCGCGCCGTGATGTCGACCACGGCTGCGAGGACAAATTTCCCTTCGTCGGTCGACAGCGGATTCAGGCCGATCTCGACGGGAAATTCCGAGCCGTCCTTGCGCAACCCGTAGAGGTCACGGCCGGCTCCCATGGGGCGGCTCGTCAGATTGCTGTAGAACGACGCGCGATACTCCGGGTGGTGCGCACGGAAACGTTCCGGGACGAGCGCTTCGATGCTTTGCCCGATCAACTCGTTGCGCGGGTAGCCAAAGAGCTTCTCCGTTTGCGCGTTCACGAGAACGATCCGGCCATCGTGGTCCACCATCACCATTGCGCTAGGCGCCGCTTCCACCACCTGCCGGAAGCGCTCCTCCAGACGCCTGCGCTCGGTAATGTCGACGACGGCGGCCAGCACGAACGTGCCTTCGTCGGTCGAGACGGGATTGAGGCCGATTTCGACGGGAAACTCCGAACTGTCCTTGCGCCGCGCGTATAGATCCCTGCCCGCCCCCATCGGACGGGTCTTCAGGTCGCTATAGAACGCGTCACGATAGTCCGGGTGGCGCGAGCGGAAACGTTCGGGAACGAGTACTTCGATGCTCTGGCCAACCAGTTCATTGCGCGGATAGCCGAATAGTTTTTCAGTCTGCGCATTCACGAGGACGATCCGGCCATCGCGATCGAGCATCACCATCGCGTTAGGCGCCGCTTCCACGACCTGCCGGAAACGTTCCTCCTGCCTCCTGCGCTCGGTGATGTCGACGACGGCCGCGAGGACGAACGTGCCTTCGTCGGTTGAGACTGGATTGAGTCCTATTTCAACGGGGAATTCGGAGCCGTCATTACGCATTGCGTAGAGATCGCGGCCGGTCCCCATCGGGCGGCTCCGCATGTCGGTGTAGTATGCGCTCCGGAAACCCGGATGACCGGATCGGAAACGCTCGGGCACGAGCGCTTCGATACCTCTCGCCATCAATTCTTCGCGCGCATAACCGAACAGCTTCTCCGCCTGCGCATTCACGAGAACGATCTTGCCGGCACGGTCCACCATCACCATGGCGTTGGGAGCCGCCTCCACGACTTGCCGAAAGAGCTCGTTAGTCAGGCCGCTCAGTTCTTTGCGTTGCTCCATCTGACCTCCTGGCAAGAATTCTCGTTTTCAAGGTTGGAGCGTACGGCCGGCGGTGCACTGCCCTGGACCGCACCACCCGATCGTCAGACCGACTTCGCGAGTCGAGGCCTCGCGGGTTCCGTGTAGTTCTCGTTTCGCGACAGGGCATGGTTTTTATACTAGCAAACGCGTCGCACGCTGCAAGGATGCTGCCTTCCCAACGTGCCTTACGACTCATTTCCGCTACGGCTTCACAGACGTGAAAAGCGGCAACACTCGGAGCACGCGTACCCTCAGAAGACAAGTATTCGGCAAATGCCTGGCACTCCATCACGTGCGCTACATACATCCGTATTATTCCGGTTCCGGCATGCACGTACTATTCTTCGCAATGCGCTGTCGATCTCATCCGCACACCTTCCTTCTTCTCGACGATCGGGGTCCTTCTCGTGGATACGTCTGAGGTAGTTACGATCGTTGACGACGATGAGGCAGTCCGTATCGCGACTGCGAACCTCGTTCGTTCGTTGGGCTGGAACGTACGCACCTTCGCATCTGCCGAGGAGTTCCTCGAATCCGGACACGTGGAAGACACCGCCTGCCTGATTTCCGACGTACGAATGCCCGGCATGTCCGGTGTCGCGCTGCACGCCCGGCTTCGTAGCCAGGGAAATGCACCACCCACCATTTTTATCACCGCGTTTCCAACTCCCGACCTGCACGCCGAAGTCATTGAAAATGGCGCACTGGTCTTGCTCGAGAAACCCGTTGCAGCCGACGACGTGGTGCGCTGGCTCGGCCTCGCGTTGAAGGAGCCGCCGCCGCAAGGCAATCTGTAATCGCCCGCTGGCGCACCCGTCCCCGCACGATTCTGCCAGGACGTCGGTAACAGGGCAACGATCAGGAAGGTCCGTCCACTTGCGGTTTGAGGCCAAGTGCTTCCGCCTTTCTGACAAGATCCGGAACGGAGTGCGCAGCCAGTTTTCTCATTGCGTGTCCTCGATGAATCTTGACGGTGACTTCGCTGAGTTTCATCTGCGCAGCGATTTGCTTGTTCATCAGGCCCGAGATGACATAGCGGACGACCTCCTGTTCGCGAATGGTCAACGAAGCAAAGGCAGTGCGCAGCGCGACAAGTGCCTGTTCGGCCCGCACACGCTCTCCGTCGCGCGCCAGTGCGTCGGTAACGGCGTCGAGAATTTCCTGGTCCCGAAACGGCTTGGCGAGAAAATCGAAGGCACCGGCTTTCATGGCTCTGACCGACATCGCAACGTCGGCGTATCCGGTCATGAAAACAATCGGCATCCGGATTTCGCTTTTCGCAAGCTCCTTCTGAAATGCAAGCCCCGTTTCGCCTTGCAGCCTCACATCGAGAATCAGGCAGCTCGGCACAGCCTTCTTCGGGAACGCCAGAAACTCGCGGCAGGCTGAGAAAGTCTCCACATGCAATCCGGCCGAGCGCAGGAGAGCGTTAAGTGCGATTCGCACCGCTTCATCGTCGTCGATTACGTACACCATCGACGGCGGACCATCAGACGCGCCCTTCGTCGAAGTCAAGCCAGATCCTGAACTCAACGGCTTCTCCTAATTTCAGGTCTTTCGTTCGGCCCCTCTCGGCCGATTGTTGCCGCCCTATTCTGATTGCGGCCAAATGGGGCATCGGAGATTTAGAAGCTTTTTGAAAGCTTGCGCGGGCGAGTCGAACGACGCCCGACAAATAGCGACGAGTGAAAAATACCGCAGCGGCTGCGTATCGGCAAACGTGCATGTGGTTGCCCGATTAAGGCGTTGGTCCAGGACGACTATATCTTCGTATAGCCAACGCGAGTAGTGCGTATTCACTCGCCCTCAGCGAACGACTTCGCGCTTCCTGACGACCTCCTTCGCACCACTCCCGCCGTTTCCCTGGCGGCGCCAGCATCCAGATGACCCGAGCATACCCCTGTATGAACCGCTCACGCGAATGAAGAACCACGCCACCCGTTCGTACGATGGTTTTTCTCTCCTTGCACGCGTACCTTTGGTGTCATCGACGGAAAGAACTTGAGCTTCCACCACCGCACAGTCGATGACCTCATGATATCCAGTAACTATCAGGAGTCCACGATGTTCAGTACGCTACATACATGGATTTCTGTGGGCAGCAACGCGTATGTCGAGTACACGTTCGTCCCGTGGCTCAACAAGAGCGTCTATCGCAAAACCGTCGATCTCAACGTGATCTGTGTTCAGCAGGTCAGCCATGCCGCCCACGATCCGCATGTGGCATCTGAGGCCGGGCAGCGGCTTCTATGACGCCCCCGTGACAAGTGACGCAGAAGTCGGCGGAGAACGTGATCACCGCCACCGCAATCGAAGTGAGCGCACAAATGTTCTCGATATTTTACTTAGGAATGCAACATTGTTTTCTTTTCATTGACTTCTTGAAGCACATGCTACGGAGGATCACAAAATGAACTGGCTGGTATTAACGCTGCGCAGCCATCCTGAGATAGCGATCTTTATGTCGCTAGGGATCGGATATTGGGTGGGGGGAAAGAGTTATCGGGGCTTCAGTCTCGGCGCCGTCACCTCGACGTTGCTTGCCGCCATCGCCATCGGACAGCTAGGCATTCCCATCTCCGCTAACGTCAAGTCGATATTCTTTTTGATGTTCCTCTTTGCCGTAGGTTACGGAGTCGGACCGCAGTTCGTCAGAGGCATCGCCAAGGATGGCATTCCTCAGGCGCTCTTCTCGGTTGTCCAGTGCGTCCTGTGTCTTGCCGCTCCCATTGCCGCCGCCAAAATCGCTGGTTACGGCGTCGGTTCCGCCGCCGGCCTACTCGCTGGCTCACAGACCATTTCGGCGTCGATGGGGCTGGCGACGGACGCCATCGGCCGTCTCGGACTACCGGCCTCGCAAACGAAGGCGTTGCTCGATGCCATGCCGACCGCCTATGCCGTGAGCTATATTTTTGGCACGGTCGGCTCCGCCATCATCCTCGCCCAACTCGGCCCGAAGCTCCTGCGGATCGATCTCGTCAAGGCCTGCAAGGAATACGAAGCCAGCCTCGGCGGTACACAGCAGATCGTCAGCGCGGGTAGCGCGTGGCACCAATACGAACTGCGCGCGTTTCGCATTGCGAGCGAGAGCCCTTTCGTCGGTCTGACCGTCCGCCAGGTCGAAGCCCTGGAGGCCGAGGGCATGCGTCTGTTTATCGAACGTATCCGACGCGGTACCGCAATCGAGGAAGCAAGGCTCGACTATGTCCTGGCAACGGGTGACGTCGTGGCCGTCGCCGGGCGCCGCGACCAGCTCGTCTCCACGCTGGGCACGAACGGAGCCGAGATCGACGACGCCGAACTCCTCGCGGTTCCTGCCGAGGGAGTCGATGTCTATGTCTCCGCAAAGGACGTCGACGGCCAGACGCTCCAGCAACTGTCCACGCTTCCCGCAGCGCGAGGCGTCTTCATCCGCAAGATCAAGCGCGGCCCGACCGAGACGCCGATCCCCGTGCTTCCGAGCACGCAGCTTCACCGCGGCGACACGATCACGCTTGTGGGCCGGACCCAGGACACGACCGCAGCAGCCAAAGCACTGGGCACGCTCGACCGGGCGACCAATGCGGCAGACGTTGCCTTTGTCGGGCTCGCGATCACGATCGGTGCGCTTGTTGGCGCGATCACCATCAATATCGGTGCCGTTCCGCTGACACTCTCCACGGCGGGCGGCGCATTGATCGCCGGCATCGTGTTCGGTTGGCTCCGTGCCATCCACCCGACGTTCGGACGTGTCCCCGAGCCGACAATCTGGTTCATGAACTCAGTAGGACTGAATGTGTTCATTGCCGTGGTAGGTATTACGGCCGGACCGGGTTTCGTGCTCGGCCTGAAGCAACTCGGCGTCAGCCTCTTTCTGTGGGGCATCTTGGCGACCGCAGTCCCGCTGATTCTAGGCATGTTCATCGCGAAGTACGTGTTCAGGTTCCATCCCGCAATCGTGCTGGGTTGTTGCGCCGGCGCCCGCACGACAACGGCAGCCTTGGGGATGATTTGCGACGCCGCGAGAAGCCAGGTTCCAGGGCTTGGTTACACCGTCACCTATGCGGTCGGCAATACGCTGCTGACGATCTGGGGCATGGTCGTCGTCATGATACTCAAGTAGTACCCACAGCCCCGTGCGCATTCAATGAAGCGCGCGCGGCGTGTCCTGTCACGCCGTTCCAGCAATTGCATTACCCGGCATAGCGCATCTTGCCGATGGCATGTTCAACCCCAGGAGATAGTCAATGGCTACGCCAATTGCAGCAGTGTCGTCGTATGAAGAGTTCAATATCAACGTTCCGGAAAACGAGTTTCCACAACACGGCATCGCTGCGCGGGCAGCAGAGGCACTCGTCCTCAGTCAGGAATGGACCGACACGAACCCGATGCTGAACATGTCGTCGTTCGTCACGACCTTTGCCGAGCCTGAAGCGGTCGAGATCGCCAAGCGAAACATGTTCAAGAACTATATCGACCACGACATGTATCCGCAGCTTTTCGCCATGGAAACGCGCATGGTGAGATGGCTGCACCAGCTCTGGAATGGACCGGAGGGCGTCGAACCGTACGGCACCGCAACGGTCGGCTCATCGGAAGCGTGCATGCTCGCCGGTCTCGCCCACAAATGGAACTGGCGCCAGAAGCGGGAACGGGACGGCAAGGACGCCACACGCCCCAATATGGTAACGGGCGGCAACGTCCAGATCGTCTGGAAGAAGTTCCTGCGCTATTTCGACGTCGAACCGCGGATCGTTCCGCTCAAGCCCGGTAACTATCGGCTAACGGCGGACGAACTGGAGAAGTACGTAGACGAAAATACGATCGCTGTCGTTGCCATCGCCGGGCAGACCTTCACCGGCGAGGACGACGACATCCAGGGGATTCACGACTGGCTCGACGCTTATGAAGCAAGGACTGGCATTTCGATTCCGATGCATATCGACGGCGCGTCGGGCGGCTTCGTCAACCCGTTCCTCTATCCGGACTATCGCTGGGACTTCCGGCTGCCTCGCGTTCAGTCGATCAACGCTTCGGGGCACAAGTACGGGCTCACGCCGCCGGGACTGGGCTGGGTGATCTTCCGTGAACGCAGCGTGTTCAACGAGGATCTGGTGTTCTACGTGAACTACCTCGGCGGCGAAATGCCGACGGCCACGCTGAACTTCAGCCGCAACGCCTTCCAGATCGCCGTTCAGTACTATCAGTTCCTGCGCCTGGGTTTCGACGGGTATCAGCGGATCATGCGCCAGACGTTGGACAACGCCATCGCCTTGCGTCAGACACTCGTCGACAGCGGCTATTTCACCATCATGAACGAGGAGCAGCGCATTCCGGTAGTGGCCGTCACGCTCGACAAGAGCGTCACGAAGTTCAACGAATTCGATGTGTCCAACAAGGTCCGTGAAAAGGGCTGGGTGCTTTCCGCGTATTCGATGCCGGCCAATGCCGAGGAAGTCAAGAGCCTGCGCGTGGTGGTCCGCCCGCACATCAATCACAATGTGGCGCAGATGCTGGCGCGTGACATCGTCAATGCGTGCAAGTACCTCGAGACTCACGGCGGCAGCGCGACCGCGCCGAAGCTGCACCAGCACCTGCCGGAGAACAGGTCGCCGGCCAAGTGCTGACTTGTCCGACCTTTCACTGATTGCTTACCTTTGGCGCCCCGGGCTCGGTTTCCTCGGGGCGCACTGCACTGACACCAGGGCCTCAACGAGGCTTCAGTTCGACGGGCGCATCGGCGCGATAGCCACCGCCCAGTGCCTTCGTCAACGCGACCTCCTGACTGAGCACCTGCCCGTTCAGCGCGAGCAGTGCGACCTGCTCGGCAATCACCGGCTGGCGCGCCTCGAGCGCCGCGAGCTGGCTGGTCAGTCCGCGCTGCCAGGATGCTTCGACACTGTCTCTCGTGAACGTCACCGATTCGATGCGCTGTTTTTGCAAATCGGTTTCGGCGTCGAGCGCCTGCAAACGGCTACCCGTCAGCGCGACATCGCGAACCGCATTGAGGACGGCCTGGTTGTACTGCTCGATCAACAGGTTGCTCCCCTGGCGCGCGCCGCTCAAGTTCGCATTGAGCATGCCGCCATCGAAGATCGGCAGGTACAGGCCCGGAATCAGGTTGATCTGGCGGCTTGCGTGCGTGAACAGATCGGCGAGATGCAAGGCGTTGTAGCCGAAAAACGCCTTGATGTCGAAACTCGGATAGAAGGCGGCCTTGGCCGAGTCGATCCGGTCGAAAGACGACTGCACATACCAGCGCATGGCCTGCAAGTCGGGGCGCCGGGCGAGAAGCTCATAGGAGAGCGTCGCCGGCAAGGCAGCCTGCGAGGCCGGCAGTGCAACGGGCCTGATCTCCGGCAAGCCGTCGGGCCCCGCGCCAGCCAGCGCCCGCAACGATTCCCGAAACTGCTTGATCTGCGCCTGCGTGGATACGATCTGCCGTTCGATGGCCAACTGCTGCGCACGGGCCTCTTCGAACTGCGTACGGGGCTCGAGGCCACGCGCCGCGCGCGCCTCATGCGCCTGCACCGAAAACTGCGCGATCTCGTGTGATTCGTTCAATAGATCGACAAGCTGGTAATTCGTCTGGATACCAAAATAGATCTGCGCGACATCGGTCGATATTTCGAGTTCAACCGCCGATGTCTCGGCAAGCCTCGCGTTCGTCACGCCAATCGAAGCCGCAATCTGCGCGCGCTGCTTTCCCCAAATGTCGACGTTCAGGCTCGCGCCCAGTCCGACGACGCCCTCCGTGTACCACGGGCCCGTGAGACCCAACGCCGGCTCGTTCTGCGCGAACGGCCCGAGAAAACCGTTCGCCGAGACATGCTCGCGATCGAGCAAGGCAATCGCACTGACTTGCAGGCTCGATCCCGTCCTGACAAGGTCCACGTCAGACTTCGCCTGCGCCACGCGAGTGCGCGCGATCACCATCGTCGGGGCATTGGCGAGCGCCTGGTCGATCAGCGCGTCGAGCTGCGCGTCGTTGTAGCGCGTCCACCAGCGGGCGGCGGGCCAGCCGTCGCGCGCGAGATGAATATCGTTCGCGAGACTGATCTGCGTGGGCGGTATCTCGGTATACGGCGGGCTGTCATGGCGAATTAGCGCGCAGCCCGGCAGCATAGACGCCATCCACGCGATGCACAGGCAGCGTCGGCGCCACGACACGCCTCGCCGATGCGCCCGCGCGTTCATGATCGCAAGGCCTGTGACGATGGCGTCGCGGCGGGCTCCTGGAGGCCGGCGTCAGCAGCCCATTCCGGCAACCCCGCGACCTGGCGCACCAGGTCGTCCGCGGCCTCGATGAGTGGTCCGCCGGTCGCGAGCGCCGGTTCGCCGGCTTGCGCGACGATCTCGATGCGTCGCGGTGCGCGGGCTACCGGTGGATTCGCCGCCAGTTCCTCCGCATATCGCGCAAGCTCGGCTGATGCCTGGTCCCGGGCCGAACGCACGGCTTCGGCGGTTCCTGGGTCGGACAATTCGGCCTGCGCCGACAGCGTACGCAGCGCATCGCCCGCCAGCATGATCTCGCGCCCCTGTGCGAGAACGGTTTGCGCGCGCAGCGTCAGTTGCGGCTGGTCGGTTTCCCGCCAGTCGGGCTCGAGTGCGACACGGGAGAGCGTCGCCTCACAATCGGCCAGCACGGCCCACGCCTGCAATTGGCGCTGCGCATAGGGTAATTCGTCGTGACCGGTCACGCCGGTTTGCGGCGGGCGCAATTGAGCTGCGATCGCTCGCAGCATGGTGGCGAGCTTCTGCCGCAGCAGATCGCCCTCGCCTTCCCGCCAGAACGACATCTGCACGAAGGTCGCCACGCCAACGCCCAGCAGGATGCCCACCATGCGGTCGCGGATTTCCGTGAGATTGATGACTGGGCCGAATCGCGCGAGCAATGCCAGCGAAAAGGTGAACACCAGCTGAATGCCGGCGTAGCCGATTCGCTCCGAGCCGGCCGCAATCCACGCCCCGAACGCGATGACGGGCAGCGTCATCAGCATCAGACCTGTTATTTCGTCGAGGCGCGGTACGACGAACACGACCATGAACAACGCGAGCGCACTGCCGATCGCGGCCCCGGCGAGCCGCAGCAATGCACGTTGTGCCGATGCGCCGAGGCTTGGCAGCGCGACGATCAGGCAGGTCAGCATGATCGTATGGGCGCCTTGCCAATCTGCGGCGTTGTAGAACACGTAACAGATCAACACCGCGAGCAGCGTCTTCAGTGAGAAGCGTGCATAGGCCGGGTTGGTCCACGCGTCGGACGCGACCATCGGTTCGCTCGGAGCGGAAGCGCCTGGCGTCGCGCTGCTCGCGAGGAGATCGGCGTAGGCGTGCAGCGCCCGCTGCAATTCCGCGGCTGCAGGAATCGTGTCGGCGGCGTTGCGTTCAACGACGGTGGCGGTGCTCACGTAACGATACGGCTCGCCCAGTGCCACCGATTCGTCGAGCGCGCGGACGTTCGCTTGCAGTTCGCGCAGCATCTTCAGTTGTGCCGCCGACGCGCCTCGCCACTCTTGCGGCAGCTCGCTGGCCGCGCGATAAAGACGCGATACCGTCGCGATACATGCAAGCTGCGTCGCCTGATGCTCGCGATAGCGGGCGTCGCGCATCGTCGCGAATCGCAGCAGTTTTTGCAGCGTCAGCGCGCCTTGCTGGACGTCCGCCGACGTGAGGGGCGTAAGCGGCACATTGCTCGCGCCGCCCTCGATCAGCTGCACGAGCCGGACATCGAGCGCCTCGAGTTGCCGATGAATCTCCGCCTTGAGTTGCAACTGCGGTTCCGCGGGCAACAGCAGCGTATTGACCAGCAGCGTCAGCGCGATTGGATAGTTGACGGCCACCCACACCCACAATACTGCGCGGATCAGCAGGTCGGCCTGGTCGGTCCGATCGACGAAGCTCTGCACGTAGATGACGACAATGGCGACAATGAAGAACACCACACCGATCTTCAGCACGCGAATGAGGTACGCGCTGCAAAAGAACACCAGACTCGCAATGACGATGCGCAGCAACGGATAGTCGTACGTGAACTTCAGCAGCAGGATCGACAGGCCGATGCCGAGCGTGGACCCCAGAATGAACATGATGCCGACGAGCCGCGTGAACACCACGTTCGACTGCGTGACGTAAAACACCACCAGCAGCGACAACGCAAGTTCGGGCACTTCGAGCGCCATCGACACGACGATCACGATCGCGCTCGTCAGCATGCAGCGCAGCGTCACGTTCATCCGCCCGGGGAACGTCGCTAGCTCCTGTTTCAGGAACGCGCCGGCATCGCGCAGCGTGTCGGGCAGGTAGTCGGCAGCGGCCATCCGTGCTCCTCAATGGCCTTCGCCGTGATTGCCGCGACCAGGCCGCAACACGGCCACGGCTGACGTGCCGACGCGAAACAGCTCCGGGTTCGGATTGCCCACGAGGATCTTCACCGGGAAGCGCTGCGACACGTGCACCCAGTTCAGCGTGCGTTCGATGTGCGGCAAACCGCCTGGCAGGGCAAGGCCGGCCTCCTCCGAAGCGATGCCGTAGCCGATCGAGTCGACTACGCCGTGAAAGCGCTGCCCCGTGTCGCTCATCAGGTAGACGATGGCGGCCGTGCCTGCGCGCACTCCCTTGAGTTCGGTCTCGCGAAAGTTCGCGACCACATACCAATGGCGCGTGTCGATCAACGTGAAGACCGGTTTGAGTGTGGAGGCGAACTGCCCCGTCGATGTCTTCAGCGAGACGACGCGTCCGTCGAATGGTGCGCGCACCGTTGCATATTCGAGGTGCAGTTCGGCAATCGCGATCTCTGCCATGATGACAGCACGCTGCGCGACCAGCGCGTCCACTCCGCTCACCGCCGCTGCCGCCTGCTGGGCCTGTAACTGCGCGGCGCTGAGTTCGGCCTCGGTTGCGCGCTGCGCCGTGCGTGCGCGGTCGACATCTTCTGCCGACACATAGCCGTGCGAGAGCAGCGGCTCCATCCTGTGTAAGGTGTCCGACGCCTGATTCGCCGCGGCACGGGAGCGTTCGACCGCCGCGCGCACCGACTGCGCGTTGTACTGCTGCGCGTTCACTGTGCGCTGGGTCAACTCGATCTGCCGATCGAGCGCGACGAGCGATGCCTTGCCTCGAGCCAGTGCATCCTCGTACGGACGCGGATCGATGCGGAACAGCAAATCCCCCTGCTTTACCGCCTGGTTGTCGCGCACCGCCAGTTCGACGATGCGGCCGTTGACCTCGGGCACGACGTCGATCGTATCCGCGTAGACATAGGCATCGTCGGTGCGAGGCGAGCGGTCCAGCAGCCGGATCACGAAGACGAGCAGCAACAGCGTCGCCACGACCAGGAGAACTGCCGGCCATGCCTTCTTCCTGGTCTTGCTCACACCTGTCGCCATTAGCTCACCTGAAGCGGAATCAATATTGGAACAACGCCAGCCAGAGGGCGAGTGACAGGAACGCGACCAGCGTGGGATACACCACGGCAGCGGGCGCAAGCAGGTGGTTCGCTGCGAAGCGCTTCAGAACCAGATAGATGACGACCGTCAGCACGACGCCCGCGATGATGCAAAACAGCCAGTCGGGAAAGTAAGCGCCGAGCACGTTGAGCGAGGGCGAATAGTTTGCGCACCCTGACATGAATGCCGTTGCCGTCACGGCTGCGCCGATTGTGCACGTCGGAACGCCGCCCGTGATGAGTGGCATGTGTCACTCCAAAGTTATCGATTCCGCTCACATTCACGTTACGCTTCACAGCCGCCGTGGCACGTGCGCCCCGGATTTTGTCCCGGGGTGACGCGCCACGATATCCAGTGTCCTCATTGCGCCGCTTTCGTTACGGACGTTTGCGCGCCGTCCTGCACGGGATCACACGCGTCATCGTCGCGCGCGCGAGCGAGCGGAAGGTGGATCGATGCGTCTTCGTCGCCCACTGCCTGCACATCGCCCGGTCGCCATGCAGTGCGATATATCTCGACGACATAGTCGCGGGCGTCGCACTGCTCGTTGAACAATCGTTCATAGAACCCTCGGTGTCGTTCGTGCGCCGACATATCCAGAACCCAGCACACTGCCAGCACAAGCAACGCCCATACGAATCGCTCGGTAAGTCTCATTCCAAACGCCCCTGACCTGTCAGAGCGACGTGGCCCGCGTGCCATTCTCGTGGGGCGGTGCACAGGCGAAAACCAGAAAAACGAGCTTGCCGCCGCAGTCGACCAGCGAGATCAGCGGGATCCACATCGCATCGGCGAACGCAAGCGGAAGCCTGGAGCCGAGTGCCAGAATGCTGACGCCGCAGAGAAACGCGAAAATTTCGCGAGCGAAGCGGACATTCATGACCACGGCGAGTCCAGCGATAACCACGATAAGGTTGGCGGCAATGGCGGAAGCAAAGTCCGAGTTGCCGTTTCCCGTGACGAAGTCCAGCGCCGTCTCAACCAGCGACCACCAGCAGATCAGAAGCGTCGCGATCATCAGAGCGTGACCCGCGGGCGGCTGGACGCCACCGTGCACGACGTGCTCCGAAGTCGCATGGATTAGGAATTCAAAGTCATTTTCGGCTTGCCTGAACATTTCCCGCCTCTTCGCGTCGCACCTTCGTTCTCGAACCGGCGCCAGTGAGCGGGGCATCGAAAGCGAGCCGCGAAACTGTACCGTCCACGCTTGCAAGGTAGCCCGGCAACGCGAAGAAATCTATTGTACGAACGGGTCGGTGGTCCTGACTCGCTGTTTGCCCGACTCATCCTTTGGTATAGGGGCCGGCGCAGAACACGAACGAACGGAGGAAACAGCGCTTATCGGGCACACGCATTTTTCATGAGGTGCTTGCCTCAGAGTCCGCACCCTGGCGCAGTTTCAGCAGGTCAAGCAACATGCGCTCGCATTGCGCCGTGAGGTCGCCAACAGACTGGCCCGCTGCCTCGCGCCGCGCACCGTCGATGATCGCCTGCTGCATATTCGGCGTCAGTTCGGGCGACCCCAGCGATTTCCACCACGCGGTCATCGGTCCGGTGAACTGATCGAGGAAATTCTCGATGCCGCCTTTTCCGCCGCCGAGATGAAACAGCATGGTCGGCCCCATCAATCCCCATCGCAGTCCGGGGCCATGACACACTGCGGTATCGGCATCCGCCACGCTCACCACGCCCTCCGCCACGAGATGCACCATCTCCCGCCACAACGCTGCCTGTAGCCGGTTTGCCACCAGACCCGGCACCTCCTTGCGAACACGGATGGTGCGCTTGCCAAGCGAGGTATAGAAGGCCGTGACCTTGTTGACGGTCTCCTCTGATGTCTCTTCGCCTGCAACGACTTCGACGAGCGGAATGAGATGCGGAAGATTGAACGGATGCCCGATCACGCAGCGTTGTGGATGGGATTTGCAACCCGCCTGGATGTTGCTCATCGTGAGGCCGGAGGAACTCGAAGCGATGGGTACGTCCGGTGGAAGGAGAATGTCCAGCCCTTCGTACATCGCGCGCTTCAAGTCGATCCGTTCGGGACCACTCTCCTGGACGAAACCAACGTCCGCCACGGCGCCCGGCAAGTCGCGCGTGAAGGTGAGACGAGAGCGCGACGCTCGGGGCGCGAGACCAAGCGCTTCGAGCGCCGGCCACGCCGCGTCGACATAGTGCTTCAAGCGCTGCCCGGCGTCCGGCCCCTGATCGAAGGCGACGACGTCGAGTCCTTTCGCGAGAAAGAATGCGGTCCAACTCGCGCCGATCACTCCCGTGCCAATCACCGCAACGCGGTTGATTTGCTTCGTCACTGAGACGTTCCTTATAGTCAGATGCGCAATACATGGCGTCACGAACGCGAGGGACCCCGTTGTCGCTCGCACGCCATGCTGGCGCCCAGCCTGGGTATTCAGGCAGAAGTTAATTCAATCTAGCAATGTCATGACGGCAAAACATTGGAGAATCCAACGAGAGTCTTTGTGCATTTCGACAATCGCGTCCCGCCGAGGCCGAACGGCTGCGAATGGACAAGCAGGAAGGGAAAATTGAACGGTCGTACGGCGCATCATCACGTCTGGCGAAGCGCCGGCACGAACCCGTTATTAATGTCAACGGACCCTAGGGGGCACAGTTCGGCAGCACGAACTGAAAGACTGCGCCATGCGGCGCATTCGGCCTTGCCCACAGATGTCCGCCATGGGCCTCGACGATCGACTTGCATATCGATAGTCCCATGCCCATACCGACGAGCTTCGTCGTAAAAAATGGCTCGAACAGCCGGTCGGACGTCGCCGGATCGAGCCCTGCGCCGGTGTCTTGCACGGCAACGCGGATACCGCCCATTTCCGCGGCCTGTGACGTGATCGTGAGCGCTTTCGGGTCGGGAGTCGCCGCGGCCATCGCTTCGATCCCGTTCATGATCAGGTTGAGCAGCACCTGCTGCAGTTGCACCGGGTCGCCGAATACGAATCCGATGTCCGGCGCCAGGTCGGTGCGAAGCGCCACGCCCTGCTCCTGCAGTTCGACCCGGGTCAGTGCCAGCACGTCCGCGATGGCGTGGTTGATGTCGACCTTCGTCAGTTGCGGCCCCGACTTCGATACGA
This sequence comes from Paraburkholderia sp. BR10937, assembly GCF_040965695.1. NCBI lineage: Bacteria > Pseudomonadati > Pseudomonadota > Betaproteobacteria > Burkholderiales > Burkholderiaceae > Paraburkholderia > Paraburkholderia sp. BR10937. Next base: position 84,905 of record NZ_JBFRCL010000008.1, on the reverse strand, counting down.
GCGCGCGCAATCCGCGGATCACGTCGCTCGCGCGGTGTGCGTCGTGAACGATGCGGGCCATCGCGCCGCGCATGCTTTCGAGATCGGGATTCTCGCGGTTGAGCCAGTTCATGCATGCGGTGCCGTTGGCGGAGATCGCACCCAGCGGCTGATTGATTTCGTGGGCAATCGAAGCGACCAGCTGGCCCATGGTCGTCAGCCGGGCGATGCGCGAAAGTTCCGTTTGTGCATCCCGGAGCGCTTCCTCCGCACGCTTGCGCTCCGTGATGTCCATCACGGTGCCAATGAACTCCAGGGCCCCGGAGGCCGTGATTTCGGGCTGACCCACCACCTGCAGGTACCTGACGGCTCCGCCCGGGAGTTCGATGTGATGCTCATGCCGGAATCGCCGTCTTTCGCGTACGGCGCTTTCGAGCACCCGCTCGAACGACGTTCGTTCTTCAGGACGGATGCGCCCCAGGAACGACTCATACGACGCCTGCGCCTTCGTATCGAACCCAAAAATGCGCCGCAACTCTTCCGAAGAGGAAACATCACCGGTATCAGGCCGCCACCGCCAACTGCCCGTGTGGCTTATCTTTTGTGCCTCGTTCAGCGATGCCTCGCTCGCTCTGAGCGCCTCTTCGGCATCGCGCCGATCTGCGTTTTCGTGAACCAGCTCGGCATAGAGACGCGCGTTTTCCAGCGAGATCGCCGCCTGCGACGAAAGGAGTTCCAGCACCGCGATCCGGGCGGGCGGAAAAGCATGCGAGGCGAGACTGTTCTCGAGGTACAGCATGCCGATCAGCTCAGCCTGCTTGATCAGCGGCAGGCACAGGACGGACCGCACGGGTTTGTGCTTGAAGTAATCGTCGGCAGCCCGGGTGCCTCGCGTTCGCACGTCGTCGAGAATGGCGCGGTGCTTGCTGCGCGCGACCTGATCGAGGATCGATACCGGCGCCTTCCCCGACGTGACCGGCGCCCGCACGATGTGCACCCGGACGGCCCCGCGAACGACACTCGCCTCGGCTTCGGCCCGGAGTTTCCCTTCCCGAGGGAAAACCAGCAGCCCATAGTCCGCGCCAGCATGCTCGACGGCCAGCACCATCAGCGTTTCGATCAGCTTGTCGCTGACGATCTCGCTCGCGATGGCTTGAGACATCCTGACGACGGTGCCAAGATCGATCTGCTCGGTCGAAGCCTCTATTGTCGGCAGCATGGCGGCCGGCGCACGCTCGCGCAATTCAGGGTGCCGCACTTCGAACTCGGCAGCGGGCGCGACACCGGAGCCGCGCTGAACAGAATCGAGCGTTTCGATCTGGCCGGCGGCCTCCCATGCTACGAGGCACTTTTTAAGGTCGGCCTCCACCCCAGCGGCCGTTTGATAGCGCTCTTCGGCGGTCTTTGCCAGAAGCTTCATCAACACGGTCGAAATCTGCAGCGGCGCCCCAGTCGGACTATCGCTGGGCGAAATGGGCTGGCGCGCGACGTGGCAATGGATCAGTTCAATCGGATCCATCGTGACGAATGGCGGCGCACCGGTCAGGATTTCGTAGAGCGTGACGCCCAACGCGTAGAGATCGCTGCGCGAATCGATCGAGCGGTTCATCCGACCCGTCTGCTCGGGCGCCATGTATGCGAGCGTGCCAACGATGATTTCGGGCGGGTCGGGCAGCCGATGCTCACGCGGAAGCCGCGAAGCGATGCCGAACCCGGTCAGCCATGCGTGGCCGCGGACCATGTCCACCACGACATTCGCGGGCTTGATGTCGAGGTGCATCAGCCCTCGCTCATGCATGCGGTGAAGCGCCTGGGCAAGCGCGATGCCGACGCGCAGAAAGCTCGGGACGTCCAGCGGATGACCGATGAGTCGATCAAGCGGCTCGCCGCCCGGGTCCTCGAGCACCAGCGTCGTACGGCCTTCGGAGGTCGTCAGCCCGATCGGTCTCGCCGCCCAGTCGGAGTCCAGCTCGGACTCGAGTGCATATTCATGCTCGAGACGTTTGATCAGCGCTGCCCGTCCGGACGCAGCCGGCGTGACGAGCAGAACGGGGTTCAGCCCATCGCGTGTGCCGCGGCTCAGCGTGTATTCGCCGGTCCGCAGTGTCGTCAACTGATAAGCAGAGAGATCTACCATGTAGAGCGTACCCTGGGCTGAAGAGGTCGTCGCTCAGGCTTCTGGCTCGACCCCCAAGGCCGCCGCCATCCTGACAAGCTCCGCCACGGAGCGTGCCGCCATCTTTTTCATGACCTGCGCCCTATGGATCTTAACCGTCACTTCCCTGACGTCCATCTCGGAGGCGATCTGCTTGTTCAGCAAACCCGCGATGACGTAACCCATGACCTCTCGCTCGCGCAACGAAAGTGATTCGTAAGCATTGCGAAGTGCCGTCAGTGAATGTTCGGCGGCGAGCCGTTCATGGTCGCGCGCCAGTGCATGGACGACGGCATCCAGCATGTCCTGCTCGCGAAACGGCTTGGTGAAAAAGTCCAGTGCCCCGGCTTTCATTGCCCTGACCGACATCGGTACATCGCCGTATCCGGTCATGAACAGCACCGGCATGCGCAGGTCGCTTCTGGCGCCTTCCTGCTGGAAGGCAAGGCCGCTCTCGCCACGCAATCTGACGTCGAGAATCAGGCAGGAAGGGATGTCTGTCTTGGGGAACGCAAGAAATTCCCGCGGCGAGGCAAAGGTCTCGACGTGCAGGCCAAAGGAATCCAGCAGGTTCGTCAGCGCGATGCGCATTGACTCATCGTCGTCGATGACATACACGACCGATGGTCCGCCCCCGCCTATGCCCGCGATCGAAGTTGAAACCGGTCTCGAACTCATCTTCTTTCTCCATTATGGGAACGCTGCCTGGTGAGTCCGCTACAACGAACCGGATGCCATACTGCGTCATCCGAAAACGACCGGCATCGCAGGACGCATCGGTCCTGCGATGTTCGAGGTTGTGTCGCCTGGCAAGAAAATTTTGCTTCAACGCCCGGGATCTTATCGAATGAATACTCGCCACAGCAATTGTTAAGTATAGTGCAGTCCCAAAAAACGAAGGAAAGCGCGGGCCGCCCCACGTTCCATCGCGACAATGAATTCTTTAGCCGCTTAACACCGTTTAATGTCCCGCGCCCGAAGTGTATCGCGGCGATGGGCGAGCGTTCGAACAATCAGTTATGCGCTATTTAAACCTCACAGTTGGCCTTAAAGGTGCTAAACCCAAAGGCAACGCTTTCGCCGGGAGTACGATTGCAGTATGACCAACATGACTGACGAAAGCCCGCCGGTCGTGTTGGATCATCCGCAGCCCTATAGTCATACGATCCCAGGATAGGCGCAGAGGCCTGGGTAGACACTTCCGATTCCAGCGAGGCCAGACCACCTGACACGGGAGAAAGCGAGTTGAGTGTTTCATTCAGTTCGTTTGATATCGATGCGAGCGATCCCATTCAGTTCGCGTGGGAAGACGGCGAATGCGCGTTCTACCGGGGATGGCGACTCAGTGCGGATGGCAGGCGCGAGTCCGTGCTGCTGGTGCGGCCTGCGGACGCCCATCCCAGTCAGGCCGTCGTCGATCGTCTCGCGCACGAATACGCGCTGGCCGACGATCTCGATGAAACCGCAGCGGTGCGGCCGCTCCAGCTGGTACGCGAAAACGGCCTCCCGACGCTCGTGCTGGCGGATCCCGGAGGCGAACCGCTCGAGCGCCTCGCCTCGCCAATCGATACGGGAGACTTTCTTCGGCTCGCCATCGCAATCGTCGCTGCGCTAGGCAAGCTCCACGCCCGAGGTCTCGTACACAAGGACCTCAAGCCAGCTCACATTGTCGTGAATTGTGCAGCCGGCGCGGCAAGGTTGACGGGCTTCGGCATCGCGACGCTATTGCCGCGCGAGCCGCAAACACCCAGCCCCCCGGAGTTCATCGAGGGAACCCTCGCTTACATGGCTCCGGAGCAAACCGGGCGCATGAACCGTTCCGTCGATTCGCGCAGCGACCTTTACTCATTGGGTGTGACCTACTACAGGATGTTGACGGGCGTCTTGCCGTTCACTGCGTCCGATCCAATGGAATGGGTGCACTGCCATATCGCGCGTCAGCCGGTGCCCCCGGCGGAGCATGAGCCGACGGTACCAGGCCCCGTTTCGACGATCGTCATGAAACTGCTCGAAAAGACCGCTGAAGACAGGTACCAGACTGCATTCGGCATCGAGCACGATTTGCGCCGCTGCCTGGCACAGTGGGAAACCGGGGGACGTATTGACGATTTCCCGCTCGGTACGCGTGACACACCCGACCGGCTGCTGATTCCCGAGAAGCTCTATGGGCGCACGCGCGAACTCGACATCTTGCTCCACGCGTTCGAACGCGTGAGCGGCGGCGGGAACGTGGAGATGGTGCTCGTCACCGGTCATTCGGGCATCGGCAAGTCGGCTCTCGTTCAGGCGCTGCATAAGGAGTTGGGTACCTCGCGCTGCCTTTTCGCCGTTGGGAAATGCGATCAATACAAACGAGACATCCCTAATTCGACGCTGGCGCAGGTTCTGCAAAGCCTGATCCGCCCGCTACTCGCAAGCGGGGAAGCCGAATTGAGCCGCTGGCGCGCCGCGCTGAACGCAGCGCTGGACCCAGGCGGTGCCTTGATCGTCAATCTGGTACCTGCGCTCGCCGCCATCACTGGCGAGCAACCGGGTGTCCCCGAACTTCCCGCAGAAGACGCACGACGCCGTTTTCAGCTCGTGTTCAAGCGCGTCATCGACGTCTTCGCCACGCCCGAGCACCCGCTCGTACTGTTTCTGGACGATCTTCAGTGGCTCGACCCGGCTACGCTCGACCTGCTTGATTTTCTGTTGACGCGATCGGACTTGCCACATCTCCTGTTGATCGGCGCTTGCCGCGACAACGAAGTCGATGCGATTCATCCTCTCACCGGCAGGCTCGCCGCAATCCGCGAGGCGGGAGCGGCCATGCAGGAGATCCGGCTTGAACCGCTCGTGCCTGACGTGGTCGAGGAATTGATCGCCGACTCGGTGCGTTGTGCACCGGAGCGCGCAGCGCCGCTCGCGCGCCTGCTGCAGGGGAAGACGAGCGGCAACCCGTTCTTCACGCTCCAGTTTCTCGGCGCGCTCGTCGATGAAGGACTGCTTTGCTTCGATCACGCGAACGGCCGCTGGTCATGGGGCCTGCAGCAACTCTACGCGAGGGATCACACCGACAACGTGGCCGAGTTCATGGCCGGGAAGCTGAACCGCCTGCCCGCCAGAACCACGAAGACCCTCCAGATGCTCGCATGCCTCGGCAACGTTGCGGAGACGGCCACACTTGCAACGGTATGCGAAACCTCGGAGCGAACGGTTAGCGCCAATCTGTGGGAGGCGGTCCGCCGAGAGTGGGTCATCCGCCAGGAAGGCGCTTACCGGTTTGCTCACGACCGGATACAGGAGGCCGCCTATTCGCTGATTCCAGTTGGCGGCCGGGCAGAAGTGCACCTGCGCATCGCACGGCTGCTCGCGGCACGCCTACCGCCTGCCAAACGGGATGAGTCAGTGTTCGAGATTGTCAGTCAGTTCGACCGTGCGACAGAGTTGATCGTTACGCCGCAAGAGCGTCAGCAAGTTGCCGAGTTGAACCTCCTCGCCGGCAAGCATGCCATCGTGTCGGCGGCCTACGCGTCTGCACTCAACTACCTGAAGGCAGGCGCGGCGCTGCTGATGGGCGACGGGTGGGCGGACCAGCACGAACTCGCCTTTTCGCTCGCCATTCAGCGAGCAAAATGCGAGATTCTCACGGGTGATCTCCAGTCCGCCGAAGATCGCCTCGCGGCATTGTCGACGCGGGCGGCAGATACCGTCGAACGGGCCGCGGTCGCGAGCCTGCAAGCCGATGTGTACGTCTTGCGTGGTGAGGGTGAGCGCACCGTCGCCGTCGGGCTCGATTATCTACGGCATGAGGGCGTAGACTGGCCCGCGCATCCAACCGATGAGCAGGTCCAAACCGAATACGCGCAGATCTGGTCGTCGCTAGGCAGCCGTACGATCGAGGAGCTCATTGACTTGCCGGTAATGAGCGACCCTGTTTGTCTCGCCTTTCTCGAAGTCCTGACCCGATTCTTTCCCGCCGCACTGTTTACGGACATCAATCTCTATTCTCTGGTGGTCTGCCGAGCAGTCAATCTCAGCCTCAAGTGGGGTAATTGCGATGCGTCGTGCGCCGCTTATGTACGGCTTGGTCTGATAGCCGGCTTCCACTTCAGCGACTATCCGGCGGGCTTCCAGTTCGCGCGGCTTGGCTACGAACTCGTCGAACAGCGCGCGATGAAGCGATTCGAGGTGAGAACGTATGAAACGTTCGGTGTCGTCGCGCAATGGACGAACCCTGTTCGTGCGGCCCGTGACCCGCTGCATCGCGCCTTCGACGTGGCCTGCAAGATCGGCGATTGCACCTATGCCGCGTTCTGTTGTGCCCACCTGAACACCAACCTCCTGCTTGCAGGCGATCCGCTTGCCGAGGTGCAACGCGGCGCCGAACACGGACTCGAATTCGCGCAGTCGGTTCGGTTCGGATTCGCCGCGGATCTCATCACGCCACAGCTTCAGCTTGCCAAAACGCTGCGCGGCCTGACGCACAAATTTGGATCGTTCGATGACGACCAGTTCAACGAACGCCAGTTCGAACTGATTCTCTCCAGCACTTCTGTACTGGCGCCGACAGCATGCTGGTACTGGATCAGGAAAATTCAGGCGCGCTTCCTGGCGGGCGACTACGAGATCGCCCTCGAGATCGCGTCGATTGCTCAGCCTGTTCTGACAAAGCATTTAGGATCACTGGAAATTGCGGAGTATCACTTTTTCGATGCCCTCTCGCACGCCGCGGCCTGCGATTGCGGATCATCGCGCGAGCATAAGCGGCGGCATCTGGACGCGATGGCCGTCGACTACCCGAAGCTTCAGGTCTGGGCCGAGAATTGCCCGGAAAATTTCGAGAACCGAAGAGCGTTGGTGGCAGCGGAAATGGCCCGTTTGGAAGGCGCGGACCTGGAAGACGTCATGCACCTTTACGAACTCGCGATCCGCACGGCTCACGAGAGCGGGTTCGTCCATAACGAGGCGCTCGCCTGCGAGCTTGCCGCACGGTTCTACGCAGCGCGCGGGTTCGAAGCCATCGCGCGTCTGCATATACGCGAGGCGCGTTGCGGCTATGTTCGCTGGGGCGCCGACGCCAAGGTGCGGCAGCTCGATGAGCGATTCCCGCAGCTCCTGGAGGACGAATCGGACGCGCGCCCGACTATCACGATCGGCGCACCTGCCGAAAATCTGGATATGACTGCTGTCATCAAGGTCTCGCAGGCCGTATTCGGCGAGGTCGTACCTGAGCGGCTGATCGATACGCTATTGCGTCATGCGATCGAGTATGCCGGTGCCGGGCGCGGTCTCCTGATCACGCCGGGCGACGATGCGCTGCGGGTGGAGGCCGAAGCCCTCGCCGGCTGCGACAGGGTCGTCGCGCAGCCAGGAGCCGGCGCCGCTTTGCCGGAATCGGTCGTTCATTACGTCGCGCGAACCCGCGAAAGTGTGATCCTCAACGATGCGTCGGTCCAGAACCTCTTCTCTGCCGACCCATATATCACCCGGATTCGCGCAAGGTCGATGCTTTGCCTGCCGCTGATCAACGGCGCCAAACTGGTCGGTGTGCTCTACCTCGAGAACAATCTCGCGTCGCACGTATTTACCTCGGCGCGCATCGCCATGCTGAAATTGCTGGCATCGCAGGCCGCCATTTCTTTGGAAAACTCCCGGCTGTATCTCGACTTGGCCGAACGCGAGGCCAGGATCCGGCGCCTCGTCGAGGCCAATATCATCGGGATCTTCATCTGGCGATCCGACGGGCAGATTCTCGATGCCAACGATGCCTTTCTCCGGATGGTGGGCTACGACCGCGACGACATCGTCGCGGGCCGGGTCAAGCGAGCGTACTTGAGCGCACCCGAGTGGCGCGAGCGCGATTTACGCACCATCATCGAGCTGAAGACGGCCGGGATCGTCCAGCCCTTCGAAAAGGAATACACCCGCAAGGATGGCCGACGCGTGCCCATCCTGATCGGCTTTGCCGCTTTCGGCGAACAGTCCGATCAGGGCGTGGCATTCGTCGTCGATCTGACCGAGCAAAAGCGCGCCGAGACCGAAACGCGCGAGGCCGAACAACGCTATCGCGAGATGCAGGCATCGCTTGCGCATGCAAACCGGCTCGCAACCGTCGGTCAGCTCACCGCGTCGATTGCCCACGAAATCAAGCAGCCGATAGCCGCGTCGGCCGTCAACGCGCAGGCCGCCATGCGCTGGCTGCGCGCCGAGCCGCCCAAGCTCAAAGAGGCCCAACAGGCGCTCGATCGTGTCGTCGCCGATGCCATGCGCGCGGGCGATGTTCTCTGCCGGATACGCGACCTCGTGACGAAGGCCGCTCAACACAAAGAACTGCTGCGTATCAACGAGGCCATCGTCGAGGTCGTCGAACTGATCCGGGGCGAACTGACGAAAGAGGACGTATCGGTAGAACTGACATTGGCGGATGACTTGCCGCTCATCCGTGGAGACCGCGTTCAGTTGCAACAGGTGATGCTCAACCTGATACTCAATGGCGTAGAAGCGATGACGGGCGCCGGTGCCGGGCCACGCGAACTGCGGATTGGCACGACGCCCGACGATTCAGGCGGCGTGCGCATCACGGTGCGGGATTCGGGGCCCGGCATCGCATCGGAGAATATCGAGCGCATCTTCGACCCGTTCTACACCACGAAGTCTGACGGAATGGGCATGGGGCTTTCGATCTGCCGCTCGATCGTGGAAGTCCACCACGGACGCATGTGGGCGGACGCCAACACTTCTCGCGGCACTGTATTTCAAGTTGTGCTTCCAGGCGATGAAGCGGGCAATGACGCGGACGATATCTACACTTGAACCTCAATACGCCCGGCCTTGACTGCCGCCTTCAACACCGACCAGTCCTTCTCGTTCTGATCGGCATACGCGAGGGCGAACCGCTCGATGGCTTCGTCGAATGCATCCGACTTGCCGGCATATCCCACGAGCAGCGCCGGATCGCCCGCTTTCGCCATGGAATGCGCCAGTGCGTGAGCGCAGGACGCCGCATATTCGCTGAGGTCTTCGACATCGAACGTCGTGAAGTCGAATGCGCCCTTCATGTCGCGGAGTTGCCGCACGTAGAAGTCGTTGCCCGTATGCTGCATCTTCGACCAGCCGAGAAAAATATCGCTGGCCGACTGCAACAGGCGCTGCCCGTTCACCACGCGCTGGCCGTGATTCGGGTACCGGCTCGGCGGTAAATAGCCCTCCAGCGCCGAAGCCCGTGCCTCCTTCAATTGCAGAAATAGCGGACACTCGCCGTCGGCCATGAAAAGCGCCTCGTAACAGCGCGTGCCGACCGAGCCGATCCCGACGACGCGAATGGCCACATCCACCAGTTCATATCGATCGAAGAGCGCGCGCCTGTCGTCGGGAAGCGTCAGCCGGTAGTCGGCGAAGAAACGCCGCACCATCGAATCGTACTGCTTCTGGTCGTGCGGACTTTCCAGCGGGACGTGATACACGAGCGGCGGCACGTCCTTGATGCGCAGCTTGCCGTTGACCGTCTCGGTCGAATGATTCATCACGGAGCGCGACGACTGCAGCCGGGCCGCGTCAATCACGGCGCGTTCCTTCTTTCGTTCCTGGTCCGTATCGGCGATAGCCAGCATGCTCTCGGCCTGGAACTGGTAGTACCAGACGTCGAGCGTGTCCATGCGGCTGAACTCGGTCATTCGTTGCCGGAACGTCTCGCATAAGCGGTGCACGACGCCACGCTGGTCTCGTGTCGCGAAGCCGCGCTCGCGCGCTGCGATCACGAACGAGGCCGCCAGCCTGCGCACGTCCCAGTCGAAGGGCCCAGGCAGTGTTTCGTCGAAGTCGTTCGGCCCGAAGAGAATGCGCCGCTCCGGGCTGGCGAACAGACCGAAATTGGCCAGATGCGCATCGCCGCCGAGTTGGACGTTCACACTGGAATGCGGCAGCTTCGACAGGTCGAAGGCCATGAGCGGCGCGGCGCCGCGATAGAACGCGAACGGACTCTGCACCATGCGCCCGTAGCGGATGGGAATCAGTTCCGTCACGCGCCCCACGTTGGACGCTTCGAGCAGCGCGAGCGGATCCCGATCCTCGATCTTGCAGTCAGCGAGCCTCTCGCGCGGCATCGTCTTTCGCGCCGCCTTGCCCCGCTCGATTCTCATGGCGAGCGATCCGCGGCCCGCGAACATCGTGGACGGATCGCCTGGTGTCGCCACGGTCTTCGAATCGACGTGTTCCGCGGCAGGCTCGTTTTGCTTCGCGGCAACGGTATTGAGCATCTCGCCCTCCTTTCAATTGACCGTCAAGGCGGCCTTCTCACACCTTACTTCCCACATCCCCTGCCTCAATCCGGCTTCGTGTCCGAGGGAGATTCGGGTCCCGGTGCCAATGGCTGGGGCGATGGCGACAAATCACGCAGGGCCACTACGGCCGCGTCCACCGTAGCAAAGATCTCGCGATGCGCACCGTGCGCACGCAGTGCCTTGTATCGTTCGATCTGATGCCGCACGCCTGTGGCAAGCGCGACGGCGGCGATACCCACGCCCCGCTTGTCGAGTTCCTCGCCGAGTTGGACCAAGGTCTTGCCGGCCGTGTAATCGATGTTGTACATCTCGGTGGCATCGACCACAATCCAGCGCGGTGTTGGGCTCGCTTCGTTGACGACTTTGAGCACTTCCTCAGTGAAGCGACCGGCGTTCGCATAGAACATGTCCGCTTCGAACCGGTAAACGACAATACCGGGCGCCGCGAGCAGATTGGGCGTAACAGGATGCGCGATCCACCGGTCTGCGGGGCCGCGCGTCAGCACACGCGTGCGCAGGCGGTAGCTATGCCGCGCATGCGCAATCAGCGACAGCACGACGGCGGCGAGAATGCCGTGCATCACGTCGACGAACACGACCACGCCCGCGGCGAGCAACGCCACGACGAACTCGTCCTTCTGCATGTGATACAGCTCGACCATCCCCTTTATGTCGATCAGCTTCACGCCGATCATGAAGACGATGGCCGACAGCACGGCGCCAGGCAGAAAACTGAGCGGCTTCGTGAGAAACAGCAGCACGAGCAGCACGATTGCGGCGGTCGTGAGATGGGCGATCTGCGTGCGGCCGCCCGCTTCGTCCACCATCTCGGTCTTGGTCGGACTGCCATTCACGACGAATGTGCCAGTGAACGCGGCCGCGGCGTTTGCGGCGGCGAGGCCGATGATGTCGGCGTTGTCGTCGCCCTTCTCGTTGTAGCGGTTGGCATACGCGCGCGCCGTCGCCGCGCTCTGCGCAATAATGACGATGAAGCACGATGCCGCAGTGGCGAGCACCTGGTTGATCTCATTCATATGCACCGGCGGCAGGAACAACGACGGCAATCCGCCCGGCACATCGCCCGTAACCGCGATGCCGCGCGAGGCGAAATTGAATACCGCGCTCGCCACGATGGAGCCGATAACGGCGATCAGCGCGCCAGGCGCACGCGGCACAAACCGCTTGCAGCCGACGATCACCACGAGCACGGCGATCGCCAGCGCAGCGGTCGGCACATTGATACCACCGATGCGCTGAAACACGGTCACGATCTGCATGATCGGGCCGTGCCCCTGTTTCGCGAGTCCGAGCAGTCCGGCGAACTCGCCTGCCGCGACCTGCACGCCGACGCCGGTCAGGAAGCCGATCAGCGCACTTCTGGAAAGAAAGTCAGCGAGAAAACCCAGCCGGAAAACGCGCGCGATCACGAGCATCACCCCGACCGTCAGTGCGACGGTGCTGGTCAGGCCGATGTATTCCTTGCTGCCCAGCGCGGCGACGGCGGTCAACATACCGGCAAGGATGGCGGCTGTCGCCGAGTCTGCGGCGACCACCAGTTGACGCGACGCGCCAAAGAAGGCGAATGCGACCAGCGGCAGCAGGATCGTGTAGAGGCCGGTGACCGTGGGCGTGCCCGCAATCTTCGTGTAACCCATCACCTCGGGAATGCCGAGCGCCGCCAGCGTGATCCCGGCGACGATATCATGCGGCAACTGTGCGGAGTTGATGGGCAAGAGGCCCTGCAGGAAGGGCATGCGATGCAGCCGCGGTTCCATCGAAGCAGCAGATTTCATGTTGTCGCCTCCACTCGGTTTGTGAGCTTGCCGACCAGTGCATCCACGATAATCTCATCGACGATGACCACATTGGATGCACCCGCGTTCTCTAACAGCCCTTTTCTCAGGGGATTTTCACCCGGCACGGCAATCGGGAGCGAGGGATTGAGCGTGTGCGCGAGCAACGTGATGGCCAGGTTATTGTTGCTGTCGGGTGTCGTGACAACGAGCGCCTTGGCGCTATCGAGGCGCGCGCCTTTGAGCACTTCGTCAAATGCGTCGGGCGACCCGAGCACGACCATATGGTCATGATCCGCCGCGCGTTCGGCCTGCGCCTGATCGCCCACGAGAATCAGCACCGTCTGCCCCGCATCGCGCAATCGATCGGCAACCAGTATCCCGAGGGAGTGATATCCAACCACGACCGTGTGATTGGCGAGCTGTTCGAGCTTGCGTTCCATGATTCTGTTCTCCCGATACGCCATCACGTCGTCGCCGGATAGCATGCCGGTCAGCTTCGACACCGCGAAGCCGCCTATCACGAGCGTCGCGAGCATGGCCAGCAGCATGAAGATCTTTTGACTCTCGTTAAACTCGGCAAAGTCGCCGACTGTCGTGACGAGATTGACTCCGTCCCAAATGGCGTTGAATAGCTTGTTCGAAAACGGATTACTGGAACTGTCCAGCATGACCAGTCCGGTAGCGGCGCCGCCTAGCAGCAGGAAGAGCAGACCCACAGTATGGCGCGCGCGACGACGCCACTCCCGAATGCGGATACGCCCAAGGCGCGGCTCATCGACACGGAAGATCCACATGGCTACCTCGTACGGTGATACACCCCTCGCGCCCGGCTGCAAGCTGTGCACCATTACATTCATAGCTGCGATTCGATCGGCAGCAGACCCATGAACCAGATGCTCGTACGTCGTCCAAAAGAGACATCCGGCTCTGAGTCCAGTTCCGTTACCGTGCCGTTTTCGGCAGTGTCGATCCAGACGATCCGTTTCGAGCCGTTCGCGTCGGTGCGCAGTTCCACTCGCCACGCAACCTCGTTCAGGTGCGGCTCAACGTCGTCGACCACCTGGCCGGCAATTGCCGGGCTATTGCAGAGCACGCCGATCTCCGTGTTGAGGTGACTCGAGCGCGGATCGAGATTCATCGACCCGATGAAAACGCTTTGCCTGTCGAACACGTAAGTTTTCGCATGCAGCGAGGCCCTTGATGAGCCAAATATCTTTCGTTGCGACTTCACGTGGACCGAGCCAACGGGTTTCAGCTCATACAGCTGTACGCCGGCCTTGAGGAGATCCTCTCGATAGTGCTCGTATCCGGCATTGACCGCAACGACGTCGGTTGCTGCGAGCGAATTGGTCAGCACCGTGACGCGCACGCCGCGAGCGGTCAGATCGCTGATCCATGCCACGCCCTCTTTGCCCGGCACGAAGTATGGCGAAATGATCAGCATCTCGTGTGTGGGTTTGAGGTTCAGGGTCGCGAACTTCGTCATGAGGTGGCCTTTCGGATCGTTCGGATCGCGCGTGACCTTGGCCGGGTCGTCGTAAAGGAGCGTGGCTTGCCCCCACGCAAAGTCGGTGCTGCCAGGGTCGAGCACAGCGGCCATCCGCGCTCTCGCTTGCACGACGTATGCGGAGTCGTGCACCGAATTGATGTAGTTGTCCAGTTTCGCGCGGTAGGTGGCCAATGCGGACGGATCCGCCGCGTGCCCCATCAGTTGCTCGATGGAATAACTCGATTCGGAATTCCAGAATTGATCGAAGGCGTTAGACACCTGGTGGACAACCGGACCATGCACCAGTACATCCAGATCCCCGAAAGCCACCACGCTCGAGGCCCCGAAGTATTCGTCGCCGATGTTGCGCCCGCCAAGAATGGCGGCTTCGTTGTCCGCAATCATTGCCTTGTTGTGCATGCGCCGGTCGACACGCGAGAATTCGAGTGCGGTCGCAATCGACTTGAAGTTGCGGCTCGCGACCGGATTGAATAGCCGTATCTGCACATTCGGGTGCGAGTTGAGCGTGAGCAGTACCTGGTCGTCTGCGTTCGTGCCCAGGTCGTCGAGCAGGACACGAACGCGTACGCCCCGGTCTGCGGCCTTGAGCAACGCTGCCGCCAGTTCACGGCCAACCAGATCGTCGTGCCAGATGTAGTACTGCAGATCGAGCGAACGGTCGGCGTTTCCGGCGAACATAACGCGGGCCACTATCGCATCGGTCGGGTCTTGCAGCAGGTGAAACGCCGTGTCGCCCGGATGCTTCTGCTCTTCTGGCACGAAGAGCGTGCCGAGCCGTGTGCTTTCGGTGTGTTGGAGCGCAAAAGTCTGTGGTTGGTTCGTCTGTGGTGGCAAACCGGCACACGCGGCCACCACGAAGACAAGCGCAATTACGATGAGACGCTGCACGCTTTTCATCTTCTCACCCTCACAGATCCGCGCCTTGGTGAAAGGCGTCACTCCTTGTTGCGCAGCCGAAGCAGTCCCATCAGAACCTCGTCGCGATACGTTGCAAGCTCGTGCAACGAGCGCGACCGGACTTCCTCGTGTACACCCCTGATGATGGTCGCCCGCACGTCCGCCGTGAGTTCCGGTGTTCCGAGCACGTGCCACCAGGCTGTCAACGGGCCGGTGAACTGCTCGAAGAAGTGTTCGATGCCGCCCTGCCCGCCGCCGAGATGGTAGAGCAGGCTCGGCCCCATGATCCCCCAACGCAGGCCTGGGCCCCACGAAACCGCCACGTCGGCATCGCCAACGCTGACGACACCTTCCGCAATCAGATACACCACTTCGCGAAAGAGGGCCGCCTGCAGGCGATTGGCGACGTGGCCCGGAACCTCCTTGTGCAGGCGGATGGTGCGCTTGCCGAGGCCGCGATAGAACGCGCTGACGCGCTCGATGGTCTCTTCGGAGGTCTTCGCGCCACCCACGATCTCGACCAGCGGTATCAGATGCGGCGGGTTGAACGGATGGCCGATTACGCAGCGTTCAGGATGGTTCGGGCAGGCGGATTGAATCTCGCTCATCGTCAGGCCCGACGAACTCGACGCGATGATCGCCTCCGGCGCCAACGCTTCATCGAGCCGCCGGTAGAGGTCCTTCTTGAAGTCGATGCGCTCCGGCCCGTTCTCCTGAACCAGATCGCTCCCGGCGATGGCTTCTTCGAAGTTGGCCGTGAACTGAAGATTCGAAGGCGATGCGCCGGGCGCGAGCCCCAGTTGCTCGAGCGCCGGCCAGGCGGCCGCGATGAACTCGTCGAGCTTCTGCTTTGCGTCGGGGGCGATGTCGGTCGCGACCACATCCAGACCTTTGGCGAGAAACAGCGCTGCCCAGCTTGCGCCGATGACTCCGGTTCCGACGATCGTCACGCGCTCGATTGTGTTGCTCATGGTACGGACTCCGTGACGTTAGACGAACGCGCTGAAGCCGCTGACCGCCTTGCCGACGATCAGCGAATTCATCTCACGCGTTCCTTCATAGGAATAGAGGGCTTCCGAGTCGGCCATGAAGCGCGCGACGTTGTAGTCGAGCACGATGCCGTTGCCGCCCAGTACTTCGCGGGCCCAGCCGACCGTCTCGCGCATGCGGACCGTACAGAATGCCTTGGCGAGCGAGGCATGCTCGTCCTTTAGCTTGCCCTGGTCCTGCAGTTGCGCGAGGCGCACGACCATGCACTGCGAAGCCGTGATATTGCCGAGCATCTTCGCGAGCAGGTCCTGGACCATCTGGAACGAGGCGATCGGCTTGCCGAACTGTTCGCGCGTCTGCGCATACTTCAGCGCGTGTTCATATGCGCCCATGCTGCAGCCCACCGACTCCCACGCCACATACTGGCGGGTCAGGCGCAGCACGCGCGCCGTATCGCGGAATGTCGAGTCGCCCTGCAAGCGGTTCTCTTCCGGCACACGGCAGTTATCGAGTGTGATGACCCCGTTTTGCACGACCCGCAGCGCGACCTTGCGCTCGATCTTCGAAACCGAGAAACCCGGCGTCGTCTTGTTTTCCACGATGAATCCTTTTACCTGGTTGTCGTCGACGTCACGAGCCCAGATGATGGACAAATCGCACCACGGCGAATTGCCGATCCAGCGCTTCTGGCCGTTGAGGACCCAGGTATCGCCTTCGCGCTTCGCGGTCGTGAGCAGCCCGCCGCCGGCGCCCGAGCCGACAAGCGGCTCGGTCAGGCCAAAGCAGCCGACCTTCTCGAGACGGGCCATGGGCGGAAGCCACTTCTGCTTCTGCTCTTCCGAGCCGCCGAGGTAAATGGAACCCATGGCGAGGCCGCTGTGCACACCGTAGAACGTGGCGATCGAGGCGTCGACACGCGCAATTTCCATGGCTATGAAGCCGTCGAGCAGCACGCTGCCGCCGGGGCAGCCGTAGCCCTCGAAACCAATGCCAACGATATTCAGATCCTGAATGCCGGGGATCAGCTCGAACGGGAATTTGTCGTCGGCCCAGTACTGGTTGATGACGGGCGCCACGGTCCCTTCCATGAAGCTGCGCACCTTCTTGAGGAGCGCCCGCTCGTCGTCGCTCAAGACCTGGTGGATCATGTAGAAGTCGCTATCGGGCGCCGGCAGCGCGTGAGGAAACTTTGTCTCTGGCATGGTGAGTCTCGCTGATGGTGATCAGGACTGCGTATGGGACAGATAGTCGTAGACCACTTCGGCCTTGCCGAGTGACAGGTCGGTCAGCAGATGCACGGCCGACAGCACTTCGAGCACCGGCAGCTTGGCGACGGGCGCGAAACAGTGCGGATGCAGTTCCAGCGAGGCAGGGCCTGTCCATGCACCCTTTACAGTCAGATCCTCGATGTAATACCTGACGATTTCACACACGCGCGCCGTGCAGTCCACGTGCGGCAGAATCTTCAGCAGATAGCCAGGCGCCTCGAGGGTCTTCCTGACCGAGGCCAGATCGAGCGCCTTGTACTTGTAGGCCATCGTGGCCGTGGCAACGCGCACGCCGTTGTAGTCGAGCGTGCCAACGAGCGCGTCGTTGCGCACCTCGAGCTTCGGTTGCGCGAGCACCTTGGGAAAGCCCAGCAATTCGCGACCGGAGGCGATGCCGGCCTCGCTGTCGAGATACATCGCATGCGTGAAGCCGCCGGCAACGCCATTGAGCGTAACGGGTATCACCTGGCCGGATTCGGTGTAGGAGCCAAGCCCGCTCGAATCGGGCATGTTGATGAACTCGTACTTGACGATCGGCTCCACAGGCCTGAGCGGAGCCGGGACCACTCGCGCAAGCGCCTCCGGGTCGGTGCGATACGTGATGATCACGAACTCGCGATCGACGAACCGGTATGGCACCTTTGGATAGGCGGGGCTCGTCAGTGGCATCGCGTAGGCCGATGCGCGCACTTCGTCTTCAGTCATGGAATGCTCCATAGTTGCCGTGCGGGGTGAAAGCGAGACGGCCACGCTCACGACGCGCCCTTGAATCGTGCGACCGTACCCGCATCGTTCAGGCGTGCGATATCGGCTTCGCCAAACCCCAGTTCCTGCAGGATTTGCGCACCGTGTTCGCCGAGTTGCGGGGCCGCCGTGGGCTTCACTTTCGGCGAGCCGAGCACCTGAAACGGGCTGCTGACGGTGCGGGCTTCCTTCCCGCCGGGCTGCGCGAGCGGTACGACGATCCCGTTGGCCGGCAATTGCGGGTCATCGATGATTTCTCTCGCGACCTGAACGACACCGAAGATCACGCGGCCGGCATCGAGCACCTGCTTCCAGTAAGCGAGCGGCCGGCTCGCGAACATCGGGTCGAGAATCTCGACCAGTTGTGCGGAGTTGGCGATGCGGTTCTCGTCGACGAAGCGCGGGTCCTCCAGCAGGTCGGGCTTGCCGATCGCCTTGCAGAAGCCCGGCCAGTCCTTGCGCTGCGCCGCAACGAGCAGAATCCAGCGCTTGTCGGCGGTCTGGTAAGGATTGAGCAGCGCATTGGGCGGCGACTTGCGGTCGTGCTGTGCGAAGAAGTGGCCGCCGTTCAGGCCGCCTTCGACCCACGCGCCCGCGGCCCAGATGCCGTTGGCGATCAGCGAGGTCGAGACATGGCTGCCCTTGCCGATCGTGGCGCGCACATAGAGCGCGGTAACGATCGCCGCATAGAGCGTCGTGGCCGTCGCGTGATCGCCAATGCCCGGGATCGGCAGCGTCGGCGGACTGCCGGCGTCATGCGTGACTTCCATCAGGCCGGAGCGCGCCCAATATGCGGTGACGTCGAATCCGGGCGTGTCGGCCTCCGGGCCTTCGGAGCCGTATCCCGTGACGTCGGCGTAGATGAGCTTGTCGTTGAGCGGCGCGAAGTCCTCGTAAGTGCAGCCGAGCGAAGCCTTGACGCGCGGCGGGAAGTTCACGACGACCACGTCGGCCCAGCGCACCAGGCGATGCAGCACTTCTTTGGCGTCGGGCTTCTTCAGGTCGATCGCAATGCCGCGCTTGTTGCGGTTCGTCAGTTGCCATGCGTAGTTGACGTCGCTCGTCGGGTTCGGCGGCATCGCCGAAAAGTAGCGGTAGACGTCCCCGGTGCCCGGCGGCTCGACCTTGATCACGTCGGCGCCGAAGTCGGCAAGGATCGTCGTCGCGGCAGGGCCCGCAATGTAGCTCGCAAGGTCGAGCACCTTCAGACCGGAGAAGATGTGATTGCCGACGTTCATCGAGTCACCTCCATGATTTTGATCTGCCCGCTTCCCATAGCTTGCGCGCGCGGCGCAGCCAATCGCGAAGGGAGTGGCGAGAGCCGCGTTTTATCGACCTGTGAACTTCGGAGGCCGTTTTTCCAGGAACGCTTTCGTGCCTTCCGTCTTGTCGTCGGTGGAGGCACATACCCCGAACAAGGCCGCTTCGAGCGCAAGCCCCTCGGAGAGCGAGCCATCGAGACCGCGGTTGACGGCCGCGATCGCATGGCGCACCGAAAGCGGCGCATTCGCGTTGATCCTCGCGAGGATCTCTTGCGCGCGGTCGATCAATTTCGATGGCTCGACGATTTCGCTCACGAGCCCGATGCGCAGTGCTTCTTCTGCCGGAATCATTTCGCCCGTGAGGATGAGTTGCAGGGCAACGCTCTTGCCGACCACGCGAGGAAGGCGCTGCGTTCCGCCGAAGCCGGGAATGAGACCCAGCTTGATCTCGGGCTGTCCGAATCTCGCGCTAGGGGTTGCCAGCCGGATCGTGCACGCCAACGCCGTTTCACATCCACCGCCGAGCGCGAGACCATTGACTGCCGCGATGACAGGCTTGCCCAGGTTTTCCGCGAGATCGAGTAAAGCCTGCCCGGCGCGTGCTGCATGCACGGCCTCGACAGGCGTTGCGGCGGCCAGTTCGCCGATGTCCGCTCCCGCAATGAATGCACGATCGCCTGCACCGGTCACGATGACGCCGCCAATGCGCGCATCGTCCCGCGCGCATTCGAATGCAGCTTTCAATTCACGGATGGCTTTCTGGTTCAGCGCATTGAGGACCTCGGGGCGATTCAGCGTGATGACAGCGGCAGCGTTGCGCTGCTCATAGACAATCGTTTCGAACGATTGTTGTGCAAGTGTCTGTTCCATGAGTCTGTGGATTCCACACGAACTGTTCAACTCGTGGACAATTTCACCACCACCGGAATTGCCGGTCACTCACTATCTACGCACTAATCCGCCCGATTTTCCCGTACCGTGATCAACTCGACGGTGGGAGAATCGAACGGACAGCAATTCAGCGGGCGAAGTCGCGATGGTATGCACCAACGCTGCCCATACGACGTGCCAGGCGAGTCATACTTTGGTGTAAGCCGATTACACCAACGAACAATCTTCATCGCTTGGCTTGCAGCCTGGTACCGATGCACGATTGCGTAGCGTTCGCTGAGCAAAGCAAATCGAGGGATCGCTGCATGCATGCGCCTCAGGTCGTTTCCATCGTCGATGACAATGAGCCTTTCCGCTCAGCGACTGCGCGCCTCGTGCAAGCATTCGGGTGGATCGTGAGGGCATTCGATTCCGCGGAGAGATTCCTGGAGTCAGAGGACGTTCACAACACGGTATTCCTCATTTCGGACATCAAAATGCCGGGTATGTCCGGGCTGGCGATGTATAGCCGCCTCCTGGAGTTGGGATTCGCGCCTCCTGTCGTTTTCGTCACCGCGGATCCAACTACCTCTCTGCGCGCCGAAGTTCTGGCAACCGGCGCGTTTGCCTTGCTCGAAAAGCCGATGGACCCCGACGAGCTGGAGCGGTGGCTGAATCATGCCTTACGTCAGCCTTAGCCTTTCCTTGCGATCGTGTATTAAGGATTTCGCTACAACGCCGCAATCCGGTACGCAACCTCGTCGGGGCCAGCGCCTATACTTCTTGCAGCGGCGTGGCAGCCCTTTTTCCACCCAACCCAGAGGATTCGCTTATGAACGGCAGTGGAATTGCAGAGGTCGCGCGGTGGTCGACCCGTGACCTGCCCGCCCCCCAGCGCCTCGATGTCTGGGCGGATGTGCTGACCTCGGCAATGATTCCCCTGTATGTCCGGGCAAGCAATCCACGCGAGTTTGAAGCGAGCATGACTGCGGTGGCCTGCGGGCCGCTGACGGTCGTGCGGCAGTCGGGCACTCCGCACACCTGCGGCCGGGGACGCAGCGAACTGGCGCGCAGCGGCCAGCGCCAGTATCACCTGATGATGAGCCTGAATAACACCTATCACGTCTCACATCGCAACGATCTGCGCCTCGCGCCCGGCGACCTCGTACTCGTCGATTCGGACCTCAATTGCGGCATTGATCTGGTGCGTTGGTACGAATTTCTCAACATCGGCATTCCCGTCGAGTGGCTCAAACGCTGGATTCCCGACGTTGGCTCTCTTGTTGGCCGGCGCATTCCGGGTAATTCCAACTGGGGCGCCGCCCTTGCCGCCTACCTGGTCCAGCTGTTGCCTGATGCGGTTGCGAACGCGCCCATCCCGCACAGCGTGCTCGCCGACCAGGTGGGTGCCCTGCTGGCGCTCATCGCCCATGAGACGAGCGGTCAGGAGCCGCACAGCAAGCCTGCCGAGCGATCGTTGCGGGATCGTGTGAGCGACTGCCTCGTCCAGCGCTGCCACGAGCATGGTCTGACCGCCGAAGCCGTCGCTGACTCGCTCGGCATCTCGGTGCGCACACTACATCGAGCGCTGGCGGGATGCCAGCAGACCTTCGCCGATCAGCTGCTCGATGCAAGGATGAATTGCGCGCTGCGGATGCTCGAATCGAAGATATTCTCGCGGGTGACGGTGGGTGAAATTGGGCGCCGCGCTGGCTTCGCGGATGCGTCGCACTTTACCCGCGTGGTGCGCAGAAGGATGGGCGTTACACCGCAGCAATTGCGTATGCGCAGCGGCACCGATGCGAGTGGCACGGCCGCCCGAAATGCCGCTGAAAGGGATGGAGATCAATAGTTTTCCTGCGCGTCCCAAGCCTCCCATGCAGGCTTGCCTTTGGGCGTCTCTATCCCGAGCGCCGCAGTCATTCTGACGAGATCCGCGACCGAGCGCGCGGCCATTTTTCTCATGACTTGAGCACGATGAATCTTGACGGTGATTTCGCTGAGGTTC
Source organism: Paraburkholderia sp. BR10937 (assembly GCF_040965695.1). Taxonomy (NCBI): domain Bacteria; kingdom Pseudomonadati; phylum Pseudomonadota; class Betaproteobacteria; order Burkholderiales; family Burkholderiaceae; genus Paraburkholderia; species Paraburkholderia sp. BR10937. The sequence goes on along the minus strand of NZ_JBFRCL010000008.1, from coordinate 63,165 downwards.
AGCTCGCTGGCGATTTCCTTGTTCATCAGGCCGTCCACGACGTACAGCATCACCTGCTGCTCCCGAGGCTTCAATGAAGTGTAGGAGGCACGTAGCGCGGCGAGCGCCCGTTGAGCCGCGAGCCGTTCGCTATCGCATGTCAGTGCATTGGTGACCGCGTCCAGCATGTCCTGCTCGCGGAAAGGTTTAGGGAGAAAGTCCACTGCACCGGCTTTCATCGCCTTCACTGACATGGCGACGTCGCCATACCCGGTCATGAAGATGATTGGCATCCGAATACCGCTCTTCACGAGTTCATCCTGGAATGCCAGCCCAGTCTCACCGTGCAACCTGACGTCCAGAATCAGGCAACTCGGTACGTCCGCCTTATGGAATGCGGAAAATTCGCGGCAGGACGGGAACGCCTGGGCGCGTAGCCCGATTGAATACAGGAGGTCAACGAGCGCAATGCGCATCGCTTCGTCGTCGTCGATCACGTATACCATCGCGACCAGATCATCCGCAGTGTCCATTTTCTTAACGGCCGAAAGCGGCTCAGTATGCATCTCTCTCTCCCGCACCGGTAGCAACTTTGATGCGGTCCAACGCAGACCCGGCGCGGCCTCAGGACAGTCACTGCACGCGCGCCCCGTAGTGGCAAATGCGACGGTCCTGTACCGTGAGAATATCTCTGCCCCCACGGCCTGGATGGTCTGAGCGTGCCATTCACGCCCGAAAATCCGGTCTGCACGCGCCACGGCAAAGGGCGACAAAGGGCGTTTCCTTCCGCCTGGTGGGAAGTCGCTGCACAGCAGCGAACCTTCATCCCGTAAGGTTATACGAACGTATGATTCACCTGGCCTATCACGTGATCTCCGCATCCAATCCCACATTTGTCACCGGATCGCCACTACGTTACCTTTTATTCGGTACTAGTCGACATGGGTGGTTCGGACTTTCGACAGTGTCCTCATCGAGGTCCTGACCGAAATCCGGAGCGGAGAAACGATTATGGATTTGTTGAAAAGCATGCGAATTTTTGAGCGTGTGGCCGATGGCGCAAGCTATACGTCGGCGGCTCGGGAACTGAACATGAGTACGGGTTCAGTCTCGCGGCTCATTTTCGACCTCGAACAGCATCTAGCCACACGGCTCTTACATCGCACGACGCGGCGGATCGCCTTGACGCCCGCCGGCAAACGCTATCTGGCGCGGTGCCACTCCATTCTCGAAGCGCTGGACGAGGCAGAAGCTGAAGCCAAATCGATTCACATCAGTCCCACAGGCTGCCTTAGGGTTCACGCCTCCCAATCGCTTGCGCAGCACTATCTGGTGCCTGCAGTGAGATCCTATCGGGAGCGGCACCCGTCCGTGCAGGTTGGACTGACGCTATCGGACTCTCCGGTCAACCTTCTCGCCGGCGAATTCGACATGGCCGTCGTGGCGACCGAGGTGCTGCGCGATTCTTCGCTCATCGGTACGCGTCTTGGCAGGTCGTACAGCGTGATGTGCGCGTCTCCAAACTATCTCGACGTGCATCCGATGATCAACCGGCTCGCCGACCTTTCGAACCATAGTCTCGTTTGTCTCGCCCCCACGTGGTCGGACAGCGTTGAATTGACGTCGCAAGGGTCAAACGGCTGCGAAACGGTTTCCCTGCAACCCGGGCTGTGCATCAGTTCGCAATCTTCGCTTGCCAATGCCCTCGAACTTGGGATGGGAGTGGGTTTGCTGCCGCTGCATGCAGCCGTTGATGCGTTCCGCGATGGACGCCTCGTGCACATACTGCCTGCCTGCCAGTTTGAACACGTTGACATCTACGCACTCTTTGCGTCGAAGATGTTTCTCGACGCCAAGGTGAGAACGTGGGTTGAACATCTAAAAGGCAGTTTTGCTGAATCCAGTAAGAACGATCAACTGGTTCTCTACAACACGAGTGATTTGCAGGTGGCGTGAGCCTGCCGCAGATAGTCGGCCCGGGGTACGCAGTGACGCGAGACGCCGTATCCGACGCAATCAAAAATCTGTCGCGTTCACACGCACCGGCGAGAGTGCGCCCCGCAGAACCTTGTCGGAAGCCACGCGCAGAATCTGTTCAGCGTTCTCGCGCACGGAAATCTCGTTGCCCTCCTGACTGCCATCGGACCGGAAGATAGCCGAGAGACATTGACCCGTGACCTGTATCTGATGCACGCGGCCTCCGATCTGGTAGCTAAAAAGCACGTCGTCTTCAATATGGAGGAGTGGGACGTCGAACATGGATATGCCTCGATCCGGTAAGTCTCAATGGAATAGTAGACGATTCCGTTCAGCGAGATGACTTGCCTGGCGCCAGAAAGTGCCCAAGCCTGATGTTGCCCCACGTGTGCGCCTGAATCGTACCGGCGCAACCGCACTGAAACGTGCAACGCGATTTTCTAACCCAGAACGACTCCCAACATACACATGTATGACCCCACTACCCTTCTGGGGACCTACGCGAGCCGTTGGTACGATTTTCTTGTTTTCGCAATTGCGACATGATGGTATCCGCTCCGCGTGCTGCACGGCGCTCGCGGCGCTGGAGGTCAATTGCCTGTCACCTGCATTTGCACTCCTCATCACTTGTACTCCAGATCTATCCAATCCGCCACTTGGCAGCCGCTAAGGATTGATACTCGGAAAACGCAAACGAGTATTCGATCGCCGAAGACTGCGCTCGGGCATTTCGCGAAGGAATGGAACCATGAATGCAAAGCCGCTCACTGCGGGCAATCGCTGTCCGCAAGATCGCACGAGCCGGGTCCTGATCTGGGTTTTCATCGTCGTCACCGCGCTCTGCTGGGTGGGAATGATCCTGGCAACGCGCGCCACCTATCAGCAGGTAGCGCCTCTGCCGCAGCAGATGGTCGCACCCAACGGCGCACCGGTGATGAACTACGCCGACATCGTCGCGGGCAAGTCAGGATTTCAGCAAGCGGATCTCATGGATTTCGGCAGCCTGTATGGCATGGGGTCCTACTTTGGTGAAGACTTCACCGCGAAGTACCTCGTCGAGCTGGCGAAGGAGGTGCGAAACTATCTGGCGTTATCTCGCTACGGTAAATCGTTTGATGCCGCGACGGTCGATGAGCAGGCAAGCGTCACGCGCACGATGCAGGCGCAACTTCAGGGCATCGATCTGAGTCAGCAGCAGATTGTGCTTCCGGACAGCGTCGCACAGGCGATTCAGACGTTGCGGCCACGCATCAGCGCAGCGCTGCTCCGCGACAATTTTGCGCAAGGCTATACGGGGGCACGTTCACTCGACGCGACCTCAGCAACGCAAACCGCGAGCTTCATCCTGTATTCGTCGCTCACGACCGTCGCGCGCCGCCCGGGCAAGGACTATTCATGGACAGTCAACTGGCCACCCGAGCCGCTGGTCGGCAACTCGCCCACTGCTGCCACGTTCCAGTGGACGTGGATTTCGTTCACGATGATATTTTTCGCGATCGGCGCGATCCTGATGATCTTTCGCCTCTGGATCGAGCCCAAGGCCTCGAATGAAACGTTCGATCCGGTGCTGCGAGGCTTCAAGGAACCCACGCCAAGTCAACGTGCGCTCTGGAAGTATTTCCTGGTGGTGGCCGCTGTCCTGCTGGTACAGATCCTCGCGGGTTCGATCATGGCGCACTACTACACCGATCGCACCAGCTTCTACGGCATCGAGGTGGATAAATGGCTGCCGTTTGCCGCACTGCGCAGCGTCCACCTGCAGGCCCCGATCGTCTGGATCGGCGTTAGCTGGATCGCTGGGGGCCTCTTCCTCGCGCCGTTGATCGGCAAGCGCGAACCTGCCGGGCAGCGGGGGTTGGTCAATCTCATTTTCTGGGTACTCCTGGTGATCGTGGCTGGGGCGCTGATCGGCGATTACCTCGGTGTGATGGGCGTGATCGAGGCACACTGGTTCTGGTTCGGCAACCAGGGACTGTCTTATCTGGAGCTGGGCCGCTTCTGGCAAGTTCTCTTCTTTGCCGGCCTCGTCGTATGGTGTGTGGTATTGCTGCGTGCGTTCTGGCCCACACTCAAGACGCTGTTCAAGCAAAGCGGCGGATCGCTCTACGGCCTTTTCCGGATCGAGCATCTTCTTTGGGGCGCCACGCTGAGCGTCACGGTGCTCTACGTGTTTGGCATGATTCCGTTCGGCTCACCCAACCCCTCTTTCTCGATCACCGACTTCTGGCGCTGGTGGGTAGTGCACCTCTGGGTCGAGCTTGCCTTCGAGTTATTCGCGGCAGCGGTAACAGGCTATTTCCTCATGGCGCTCGAACTGGTGTCGCGGCAGATGGTGGAACGCGCCGTGCTGTTCGAATGGATCCTCATTATGGTCGGCGGTGTGCTCGGTACTGGCCATCATATGTACTGGGCAGGCGAACCGAGTCTCTGGGTGAGCTTTGGCAGCATGTTCTCGTTCCTCGAGGTCTTGCCGCTCTTCCTGCTGGTGCTGGAAGCCATCGAGCAGCAGCGTCACATCCAGCACGAAAAGGATTTCCCGTATCGGCTTGCCTATCTCTACATTCTCGGCTCCGCATTCTGGAATTTCGTCGGCGCAGGGGTGTTCGGCGGCGGCACGCTCAATGCGCCGCTGGTCAACTATTACGAGCATGGCACCTTCCTCACGTTGAACCACGCGCATACGTCGATGTTCGGAGCCTTCGGGCTGCTCGCGATTGGTCTGATCTACATGGTCTTGCGCTATCTGAACGGCCATCGCGAATGGAGCGATCGCTGCGGTGTGTGGGCATTCTGGCTCTACAACACCGGCCTCGTGATGTGGATCGTGATGAACTTCTACCCGGTTGGCTGGCCGCAACTGCTAGCGGCTTACACGCACGGCTATGCGTATGCGCGAAGCCTCGAGTTCTACAGCACCACCACCTTCTGGCAGTGGATGCGCATGCCAGGTGACATCGTGTTCGCTGCGGGCGCTTTGTTAATGGCTTGGGACTTTATTGTCAAGATTCTCGCGCAGCGCGGAGCCAACATTGCCGATGCGCCGTCTGCGACCGTCGCATCTGAGCAGTCGCTGTGAGCAACCTTCACTTTTTGGGTATCACCCGGAGCGGTCTGCAAAGGCCGCTCGTGTGCTTGTCGCTTGCCGCCTGTGTCCTATCAGTGGCGGCCTGCGCGAGCACATCGGGTGTCACCGCTACCGACAAGCCGAATGTGTTTACCGTCACCGCGAGTACACGCGGCGCCCGACTGTCGTGGGCGGGCGCATATCGAAAGGCTGTGAGCACCGCTAGTGACTACTGCGCACAACGTGGCATGCAGGTTAGCGCCAGTTTCGATCTCATCCGAAGCGGGCGCGAGTTGCAAGAACAAGGAACGGAGTTGACCTTCGAGTGTCACCCGTCATTCTGACTTTCAAGCCGGAATGATTCACGGGGCATGAGGTGCTTGAAGACGAGCTACTGTTCACAAACGACCGCTGTCATGACGAGCGGCATGACTTCCCTCACTGTCGCCGGACTTCCGGCTTCACGAACGCGGTCGCTAACCGCCTCTTTGCCTGCCATTACGACGACACCATAGACCCGATGGGGCGTTTCACCTGCGCTGATTTTCTGGGTGAACATCTCGTCGTTCGGGGAGAAACCAAAGACAGCCCGCACTTTGAACCCTAGCGCAGTCAAATTCTGGTTCGGCTTGAGTCGATACGCGTTGACCGAGTTGGCCGACACTTTCATGGGTATCGGATCGATCGCCTTTTCGTTGACCAGCTGCTCGATGAACGTGTGGGGACCGAGATGGCAATCGAGGCTGGCGCCGATCTCCTGCGCGTAAATCGCATTCGAGACGAAGGCCGCGCCGAACGCGACGCATCGAGGCAGATGAGAGATCTTCACGACTATCTTCTCCTTGGACAATCGGCTCGCTGGCTCGGTGCCGTGGCCTTCCAGAGAGAAAGCTTAAGCGCAAAGCGGTGCCCGACTCAATTGCACAATGGTGTTAGCGGCTTATCCGTACCGATGCAAGGTGCGCGAGGTGCCCAGCCCGAACGCGTCGCGCATTGAGATCGGTCAGAAGCGGTATCCGACCCCCACGAACGTAATCCAGGGATTCGCAGTAATTCGCGTCTTGTTCGTGAGCGCAGGTTGTCCATTGGCGGCATAGGCTGTCACTGTCGCATTCGTCTTGAGCGGCAAATACGTTACCGACGCCGTAGCGTACCAGTTCTTGCTGAAGTTGTACGAGGCGCCCACGTTGAACGCCGGATTCCAGGACGGACTCAACGAACTCTCGACATGGCTGCCCGGCCCTGCGAACTGCTGCAATGCGCCGCTAAAAGTCGAGTTGAGTTCGGTGTGTGAATACCACGTGTAGTTCACGCCCACGCCCGCGAACGGCCGGAATTTCGACTGGGCATCCCCAAGGTAATATTTCACGAAGAGGATCGGCGGCCACGAGCGCGTGGTGGCGAGCGGCTGCAGGTTGCCCAGGTCGAGCCCCGGACCGCTCGGCCCGACCGGCGTCACCCTGCCCTGCGCATAGAGCTTGAGCTTGGGCGGTATGCCGCTCGCCAGATCGAGCGCGATGTGGTCGGTGACGAAATACGTCATCGAGAGTTCGGCGGTGAACGTATTGTGAATCTGCCCGCCCGTGCCCGGCGAAGTATAGGTGCCGAACGCCGTGGTGCTCGTCATGGGAGTCGCCGACGATTGCCCAAAGTCGAGCCACGCCCCACCCACGCTGGTAATGAGGCTGCCCGCACTCTGGGCCATCGCGCTACTACAAATCGCCCCGGGTATCAGGGCGAGACATACGAATTTCTTCACTTTCATTTTTGATTTGGATTCCGAATTGATCGCAACGGAGATTTCAGAAAATTCCGTCCAACCGGCTTTACAGCTGTTCAATAACGACCGCGCCCGATGTGCCCACTTTGATCGCCTCCAGCAACGCACAGGCCTTGGGCAGGATCTTTTCCGCGTAGAACCGTGCGGTGGCGAGCTTCGCTTGATAGAACTCCGGATCTTCATGCGCCGCCAGCTTCTGCGACGCCACCTCGGCTGCGCGCGCCATCTGCCAGCCGCCGCACACATAGCCCACGAGCATCAGGTAATCCGCCGAACTGCCGAGTCCTTCATCGGCGTCTTTAGCGAACGCGCCCAGCATCCAGGCGGTGGCGTCCTCGAGCGCCTGAACGGCGGCGGCAAAACGCGTGCAGATCGATACGACTTGCGCATCGGTGTTGCGCTCCAGTGCGGGCAGGATCTCGCGCATCTGCGCAATCAGCGCCGCCATCGCCATGCCGCGATCGGACGCCAGCTTGCGGCCGGCCAGGTCTGCCGCCTGAATGCCGGTCGTGCCTTCGTAGATCGTCGCGATCCGCGCGTCGCGCAGGAACTGGCAAGCGCCCGTTTCTTCGATGTAGCCCATGCCGCCATGCACCTGTACGCCCATCGACGCGATCTCGACACCGAGTTCGGTACACCAGCCCTTGAGCACCGGAATCAGCAGATCGATGCGAGCCTGGTGACGCACGCGCTCGTCGCCGTCGGGATGCCGGTGCGCGCGGTCCATGTCGCTTGCCATGACGTAGGCAAAGGCACGCATCGCTTCGACCTGCGCCTTCATCGTCATCAGCATGCGGCGCACGTCCGGGTGATGCACGATCGCGACCGCGTTGGGCGATTTGCCGCTCGCGAGACGCCCTTGCACGCGTTCCTTCGCGTATTCGCGGGCCTGCTGCCAGGCGCGCTCCGCCATCGCGAGGCCCTGGATGCCCACCTTCTGACGCGCTTCGTTCATCATCGTGAACATGTGCGCCAGGCCCTTGTTCTGCTGGCCGACCAGGTAACCGATCGCGCCATCGTTTTCGCCGAAGCTCATCACGCAAGTCGGGCTCGCATGAATGCCAAGTTTGTGCTCGAGAGAGATGCAGCGCACGTCATTGCGCTCGCCAAGCGAGCCGTCTTCGTTCAGCAGGAACTTGGGCACGAGGAAGAGCGAAATGCCGCGCACGCCTTCTGGCGCGTCAGGCAGGCGCGCGAGCACGAGGTGGATCACGTTGTCCGTCATGTCGTGATCGCCCCACGTGATGAATATCTTCTGGCCGCGAATACGATAGCGCTCCCCATCGGGCTCGGCTTTCGTTCGGACGGCCGCGAGGTCCGAGCCGGCCTGCGGCTCGGTCAGGTTCATCGTGCCGGTCCATTCGCCGCTCACGAGCTTCGGCAAATAGCGCTCCTTCAGCGGCTGCGAGCCGTGCAGGCGAATCGCTTCCGTTGCGCCGGCGGTGAGCATCGGGCACAGCGCGAATGCCATGTTCGACGAATTCCACATCTCGACCACGGCCGCGTGCATCAGCTCCGGCAAGCCCTGTCCGCCGAATTCCGGGTCGCCGGCGAGGCCGCACCAGCCGCCGGAAACGTATTGCGCATAGGCCTGCGGGAATCCCTCCGCCGAAGCCACGCCATGTTTCGTCAAACGCGCACCCTGCGCGTCGCCGGGCTTGTTGAGCGGGTCGAGCACTTCGGTCGCAAACTTCGCCGCCTCGTCGAGCACCGCATCGGCGAGTTCCGGCGAGACGTCATCGAAACCGGGCAATGCCGAGATCGAGTCGAGGCCAGCCAGCTCGGTCATCACAAAGCGCATGTCGCGCAGCGGGGCAATATAGGTCGTCATGGTCGGCTCCTTTGTCAGCCTTGCTGCAGTGTGTCCAGTTCGCGCGAGAGTTCGGGCAGAACCTTGAACAGGTCGCCGACGATCCAGTAATCGCAGACCTGGAAAATCGGCGCTTCCTCATCCTTGTTGATCGCGACGATCACCTTCGAGTCCTTCATGCCTGCCAGATGCTGGATCGCACCCGAAATACCCACCGCAACGTAGAGTTGCGGCGCGATCACCTTGCCGGTCTGCCCCACCTGATAGTCGTTGGGCACGAAGCCGGCATCCACCGCCGCGCGCGAAGCGCCCACCGCTGCGCCAAGCTTTCCGGCGATATCTTCAAGCAGTGCAAAGTTATCGCCGGAGGCCATCCCCCGTCCTCCGGAAACCACACGTCGCGCGGAGGTCAGCTCAGGCCGCTCGGAGCGCGTCAGTTGCTGGCTCACGAAACGGGCCCGAGGCACTTCGGGTGCTGCCTCCAGCGGCTCGACGGCAGCGTCGCCGCCTTGCGCGCTCGCGGCCTCGAAGGCCGTCGTGCGCACGGTAATGACCTTGATGCGGTCGGCACTGCGCACGGTCGCGAGAATGTTGCCCGCGTAGATGGGGCGCACGAACGTATCGGCGGATTCCACGGCAATGATGTCCGAGACTTGTGCGACGTCGAGCAGTGCGGCAACGCGGGGCATCACGTTCTTCGCGGTCGTGGTGGCCGGCGCCAGCACGTGGCTATATTCAGGAGCGACGTTCACGACGAGCGCCGCAAGATTTTCGGCCAGCGCATGGCCGTAATGGGCAGCATCGGCGATGCGCACGCGGGTCACACCGGCGACGCGCGCCGCCTGTTCGGCCACGTTCGCGCATTGCGATCCGGCCACGAGAACATGGATGTCGTCTGAGAGACGCGCGGCGGCGGTCACAGCGTTCAGGGTCGCTGCCTTGAGCACCTGATTGTCGTGCTCTGCAATTACGAGGACTGTCATTTCTGGTTCCTTTTCCTTGGCGTATCAGATCACTTGGGCCACGTTGCGCAACTTCGCCACGAGCTCCGCGGCGTCGGCCACGCGCACGCCGGGTTCGCGCTTCGGCGGTTCGGCTACCTTCAGTGTTTCCAGTCGCGGCGCGACGTCCACGCCCAGCGCGTCGGGCTTGACCACGTCGAGCGGCTTCTTCTTCGCCTTCATGATGTTGGGCAGGCTCGCGTAGCGCGGCGTATTCAGACGAAGATCGGTGGTAATGACCGCGGGCAGGTCGACCTCGATCGTCTCCAGCCCGCCGTCGATCTCGCGCGTCACGACAGCCTTGCCGTCGCCGATTTCGACCTTCGAGGCGAACGTCGCCTGCGGCCAGTCAAGCAGCGCAGCCAGCATCTGGCCGACCTGGTTCGCGTCGTCGTCGATGGCCTGCTTGCCGAGCATCACCAGTTGCGGCTGCTCCTTGTCCACCAGCGCCTTCAGAAGCTTGGCGACAGCGAGTGGCTGTAACTCCACATCGGTTTCGACGAGGATGCCGCGGTCGGCGCCAGTCGCCATCGCCGTGCGCAGCGTTTCCTGGCAGCCCTGCACGCCGCAGGACACCGCAACCACTTCCGTCGCGGCGCCGGCCTCTTTCAGGCGAACGGCCTCTTCCACCCCGATCTCGTCGAAGGGGTTCATCGAAAACTTCACGTTCGCGGTATCCGCACCGCTGCCGTCCGCTTTCACGCGCACTCTCACGTTTGCATCGACGACGCGTTTGACTGGTACAAGTACTTTCATTGCCTGCTCCGCTCCTTGAAATGATCCAAATATTCTGGATAACGAACTTTTACTCGTGCTTTCCCGCGCTGTGGCTTTGTGCGCTGCAACGTAAATCGTCGCGCTCAACCGCGCCAGCTTCGTAGCGGTTGGGCTATCATTTTTCCGTCCGCTTCGTTAGATGCCATGGTCTCTCAGGCTGACGCGGCGCAATATCCCCCATACAGGGGTGACCGATCGAGAAAAAAGGGGACGCAGCCGGGGCGAACCCGCAGACACGGAGCAGCCCATGCACGTGAGCGAAGCGTCAGGAGCGGTGACTGGAGGGGCGTTCACGGCCAGACCTCCCCTTTTGCTCGCGACGAAGATCTATCCGCCCCGGCTTCCCGCGGGCCTGATTGACCGTCCGCGCCTTGTCTGTCTCGCTGGCGAGGCCGAGAACAAACGTCTCACCGTCATCAAGGCCCCAGCGGGCTTCGGCAAGACCTCGCTCGCGCTGACCTGGCTCGAACGCTTGCGCAGGGAGGGCGTACTGGTGGCGTGGCTGTCGCTCGACAGTGAAGACGACGAGCCCGCGCGCTTCCTCTATCACCTCGCGCAGGCCCTGCAGCAGGCGTGCGACGGTGTCGGCGCGTCGGCCATCGGGCTCACGACAGCGGCGTCGCTCGTGCCAGCGCAGTCGATCGTGTCGACGCTCATCAACGAGCTCGTCGAGGTCGACGACGAAGTCTGCATCTTCCTCGACGACTTCCATCTGATCAGCCTTCCGGCCGTCCACGACGCGGTGTCGTTTCTGGTCGAAAACGCGCCTTCGCATGTGCACGTGGTGATCTGCACGCGCACCGACCCGCCGCTGCCGCTCGGCCGCCTGCGAGCCGGCAACAGCCTGCTGGAGCTCGACGCCTCCACGTTGCGCTTCGACTTCGACGAAACGCGCAGCTTTGTCGAGCACGAGTGCCCGGGCAAGCTGCATGCATCCAGCATCAAATCGCTGTTTACCCGCACCGAGGGATGGGCCGCCGCATTGCGCATTTCCGCGTCGGTGCTGGCGCGCGCCGCACACAAGCCGGATGCGGAGGTCGCGCCGGCCTCGGGCGCGTCACGCCCCTTTGCGGCCTATCTTGAGGACATGGTCAAGCGCCTGCCCGGCGGCATGGTCGAGTTTATGCTGCGCACCTCGATACTCGAGCGGCTGAGCGCGCCGCTGTGCGAGGCGGTCACCGGCGTCAGGACGAGCCAGGCCATGCTGGAGTCGATCGCCGCGCGCCAGTTGCTGCTCGAACCGCTGGATCTCGACGGCACCTGGTTCCGCTTCCATCATCTGATGGGCGAATACCTGCACCGGCGCCTGCAGACGCAGCACCGCGACGAGGTCGCCGACCTGCATCGCCGCGCATGCCAGTGGTACGCGCAGGAGGCGCAATGGACCGACGCGGTCAGGCATGCCATCGCTGCGGGAGATGCGGAAGAGGCGGTCTCGCTGATCGGCCGCTGCGCAATGGCGCTGGTCACGAAAGGTGATCTGCTTACCCTGCTCGGCTGGCAGCGGCAGTTCCCGGCGCATCTGATGCGTTCGCAGATCAAGGTCACGCTCGCCATCGCCTGGGGAATGGCGCTCGCCATGCGCTTCGACGAAGCGCTCGCCATGCTCGATACGATCGAGAAAGACGCCGCGTCAAGTGCCGATCCTGATTCAGTTCGTTGGGAATGCCAGGCGATCCGCTCTGTCGTGGCCGCCCTTCAGGACGACGCGCACGCCTGCCTCGCGCTTGCCGAAGGCTGCCTCAAGCGGCCATCGACCGACGTCTGGACGGCCAACGTGGCCTCCAACGTCGTGCGCTTCGCACACTGGAAAATGGGCAACCTGGAAGCACTCTACGCGGTGCCGTGGGTTCCGTATTCGATCGAGGAAGACTCGCGCAACGTGTTCGCGTCGGTCTACCGGCTCACGCTGCTGGGCCACGTGGAGATGCAGCAACTGCACTTCCCGCTGGCAGAGCGTTATTTCCAGGAAGCCATGCGGCTCGCGGAGCAGCACGCCGGTCCGAAGTCCATCGCCGTCGCGCAGGTCGCGCCGATGATCGCGCAGCTGCGCTACGAGCAAGGCCGGCTGGACGAAGCCGAAGCGCTGGTAAGCGACCTGATGCCGGTCATCGACGCCGCCGTGTTGCTCGACAGCGCCCTCATGGCCTACCGGATGCTCATCCGCACCGCCGGGGCGCGTTCTGACACCGTGCAGGCCTATGCGTTGATCGACCGGGCGCAGGCATTGGCCTACGCGCGCAAATGGGACCGCCTGAGCGCCGGCGCCCTCGTCGAACGCACACGGCTCAATCTCGCCGAAGGCCGCATCGTGGAAGCCGCGGCCAGCGTTGCGCAGCTCGATCGGCTTGCGGATTCGGCCAGCACTGCCGCCACGTCCGCTGCCGCGGAGATCGCCACGTACCGTGGGCTCGCGCGCGCGTATCTCGCGATGGCGCAGGGCCGCACGCCAGACGCCGCCGACACGTTGACCGCCACGCTGCAAACCATCGAGTGCCGGCACGGCTGCTATCTCGCGCTGCGCCTGCGCACGGTGCTCGCGCTCGTCTGGATGGCCGCAAACGAAAGCGCGCGGGCCGTCGAGACCTTTCGCGAAGTCTTCAAGGCCGCAGCGCCCGCGGGGCTATACCAATCCATCGTCGATCAGGGGCCGCAGATCGTGCCGTTGCTACAGGCGGTGCGCGAAGCGCTGCGTGGCGACGCGCACGCGAAGGCGCTGCTGGCCTACGTCGATCGCCTGCTGGACGGCAGCCGCGCGCTGTATCAGCTCGGCGAAACCCGCACGCGCAACGCGGAGCGCGAGCCGCTCAGCGCGCGCGAGCGCGATATCATCGGACTGATCGCGCACGGCCAGTCAAACAAGGAAATCGCGCGCACGCTCGGCATCGCGCCGGAGACCGTCAAGTCGCACGTGAAGAGCATCTTCGTGAAGCTCGCGGTGGACAAGCGCGCGCAGGCGGTGGCGCGGGCGCAATCGTTGGGGCTGGTCGGGAGCGTCTGAATCGTGCGGCGCGTCACGTCACAATGACGAGCGCGAGCCCATGCAGCAACACGCCGACCATTCCGCCCACCAGTGTGCCGTTGATCCGCACGTATTGCAGATCGCGGCCTATCTCCGCCTCGATCTTGCCGCTGACTTCCTGCGCGTTCCAGCCCTTCACGACGTCGGTGATCAGCGCAGAGAGCTGGTGGCGATAGCGCACCACCAGATCGCGCGCCAGCTCCAGCCACCACGCGTTGAGCTTGTGCTGGATCGCGCGCTCCTCGCTCACGCTCTTGCCAAGCGTTGCGAGTACGCCAGCCAGCGCGCTACGCACGATGGAATCCTCACGTTCGACATCGGCGATTACGCGCGCACGCACGTGGCTCAGCACGCGCTGCGCATAGGCCTCGTTTCTGAAATGGCGGATACAGTCGCGCATCAATGACCGGCCAAAGCGCCGGTACACCGGCGAACTCCGCAACTGGACGATCAGGTCCCGCACCGCTTCGTCGAACTGGTGTCGAAGCTCGTGCTCCGGGCTCGCCGCCACCTCGTGCAGCAGCGTGACGATGCCCTCGACGAACTTCCTCACGATATACGCGTCAAGCGGCGCGGGCGTGTATCTCGAAGCCTCGCTGAACTTGGCCTTGATCAGGTCCACGTTGGCTGCGAGCCACTGCTCGAGTCCTGCCAGCCCTCGGTCCAGCAGCGGCTGATGATGATTGCCTTCGGTCAGGACCTTGAGAATCTCGCCGATAGCGCGAGAAACGTCGAGCGAGCGCAATTGCGGCGTTGCCACGCGCTCGAAGAATTGTTCGACGCGTGTGTCGTCGATGCCGCTTAGCAGACGCGGCAGCGAATCGGCCACCACGTCGCCGATCGCCCGGCTATGCGCCGGCTCGGCGAGCCATACGGCGAGCGAGCGCGCGGCGTTATGGCCGCTCAGCCGGCCAATGATGAGTTCGGGCGCAAGAAAGTTGGCCTCGACGAACTTGCCGAGGCTCTCCGCAATGCGCTGCTGGTTTTGCGCAATGATCGCGCTATGTGGAACCGACAGGCCAAACGGCCGCCGGAACAGCGCGACCACCGCATACCAGTCCGCGATGGCGCCCACCGTACCGGCTTCCGCGAATGCCCTAAGCCACGGAAGCCCGGTAAGCCACGGATATCTGGCCTCCAGGAAAACGCATGCGAGCAACACCGCGAATACGACTGCGAGCAGACCTGTCGCGGTGCGCTGCATGCGTTTGAGACGCAGCGCCTTGCGCGCCGCCAGTGCCTGATCAGCCGCATTCAGCGGGCTTTCGGCGCCATCGGCCGGCGCGCTGACGTCGTCGCTAACTGCGCCGTTCACGCTAGTTCCTCGCGCAGGAAACGGCGCACCACAGGCGCGACTTCCTTCGCACGCGCGATCAGGAACAGATGACCGTCGTCGATCACGTAGAGCGTCGAGTTGCGGATGCGGGCCGCCAGTATCTTCGCGTTGGTCAGCGGCACGATGGGGTCGTCGTTGCCGTGCATCACGAGCGTGGGCTGACGCAGCGCGCCGAGCCACGGCAGGCTGGTCCAGCCGGACGCAGCCAGCAGCTGATAGAGGTAGCCCCGCCCGCGCGGCGGATGGATATGGCGGCTATGCTCTTCCAGCAACCTCGGGTCGCGCCGGTAGGCACCGCCATAAATCTCCGCGCCCACCTGCTTCATATAGCTGCGGTCGGTGTAGCGGCGCGGCCCGATCATCTTGGCGAGCACCGAGAGCCGCGCGGGGACCATGATGACGCCCGGCGACGTTGCCGCAAGAATGAGCCTGCGGCAACGCGTGGGGTAAAGACGCGCGAACTGCTGGGCGAGCGCCCCGCCCCACGAAACCCCGAGCACATCGACCGGACCGTCGTAGCCGAGCCGCGTCAGGAGCTTGTCCGTGAGCACGGAGAGCGTCGAGAAGCGGTACGGCACGAGCGGCACGGGCGATCCGCCGACACCGGGCACATCGAAGATGATGACGCCCACATCCCCCAGCGCCTCGACGAACGGCTCCACCAGCTCGAGATTCGCGCCGATGCCGTTGAAGAGGAGCAGCGGCGGGGAAGCGTCGCTGCCGTGCCGCACGCCCACGCGCAGGACCTGACCGTCAAGCTCGACGGTCTGGATCTGCAAGCCGACCGGGCCGCCGCTCGAATCGGGACTGGAAGCCTCTGCTCTCATCTGCTCGACCTCTTGCACGGGTGTCTCGCCACGGGTTGCGTCATTGGAAACATCGGCGTTTTGCATCGCCGCGCCCTCTTACTTCTTCGGCTGCAGGAGCGCCTTGAGCTCCTCGACGTGCTCGGCCACACGCTTGGTCACGACCGCGATGCTGTCCGACTGCGCACGGTAAGCCGTATCCGCGAGTTCCTGCATGTCCACGAGCGCCTTGTGCAGCGCCTGCTGGACGACTTCGCCCGTATTCGCGCCCGGCGCCACGCCTTGCGCGCCCAGCTTCGCCACGAGCGACTGCAGCTCGGTCATGGTCGTGCGCAGGATTTCAGCCTGCTTCAGACCGAGCGATTGCACGCCCGCGAGCGCCGCGCTGTTGGCCTGTGCCAGCGCCTCGATGTCCTTGCGGCGCGATTCGAGAATGGCCGCCACATCGACGCCCGGCAGCTTGAACTGGCCCAGGACCTTCGTGTATTCGGCAAAAAGATTCGTGGGATTGGTGGATTCCATGATTGAAACTCCATTAGTACTACGTTGAAAAAACAATGAATAACTTCTGAACGATTGGTCGTAAATCAAGCTTCGGTAACGTACGTTCCCGGTGCGTCGGCAAGCGCAGCGTGACGCTCATTGCCGAGCGAAGCCGGCGCGCTGCGGCGCTCGCCCGAACGGCTTGCCAGCCACTCGCGCCAGTTGCCCCACCACGAATCCTTTTCGGGCGCGGCGCTTGCGAGCCACGTGTCCGCATCCGCAGGCAGGTCCGAGTTCATGAAGTACTTTGCCTTCGGATTGCCCGGCGGGTTGATCAGGCTCTGGATGTGACCGCTCGAGCTGAGCACGAAGCGTGTCTTGCCGCCGAACGTACGCGCCGTGTTGTAAACACCCTTCCACGGCGTGATGTGATCCGTCATGCCTGCCACCACGTAGGTGTCGCACGTGACCTCGGAAAGATCGATAGGCGTGCCGAGCACCGTGAGCGCGTGGCGCTTGCTGAACAGGTTACCCGTGAAAATGTCGAGCAGCTGGCCGTGAAAGCGCGCGGGCAAGCGGGTCGTATCGTTGTTCCAGTAGAGGATGTCGAACGCGGGCGGCGCCTTGCCCAGCAGGTAATTGTTCACCCAGTAATTCCACACCAGATCGTTGGGCCGCATCCACGCGAACACGCGCCCCATCTCTTCGCCTGCGAGCACGCCGCGAGCGAGGCTGTTCTGCTTGGCTGCCGCGATCGCTTCGGGCGTGCAGAAGAGGCCTAGCTGCGAGTCGGCGGTGCTGTCCAGCACGGCGACCATCAGCGTGGTCGCGTTGACCGTCTTTTCGCCGCGGCTCGCGAGATGGCCGAGCAGCGCCGAGATCGTCATCGCGCCGGAACATGCGCCGTGCAGGTTCACATCTTCGCTGCCGGTGATGTCGCGCACCGCTTCGATGGCCTCCAGCAGCGCAGAGACATAGGTATCCATGTCCCAGTGGCTCTGCGCCGCCGTGGGATTGCGCCAGCTCACCGCGAACACCTGGAACTCGTTCTTCACGAGGTAGTCGACCATGCTCTTGCCTTCGGAGAGGTCGAACACGTAGAACTTGTTGATCTGCGGCGGCACGATCAATTGCGGGCGGCCATAGACCTGCTCCGTGGCCGGCTTGTACTGAATCAGCTCCAGCACTTCGTTGCGAAACACCACCGCGCCGGGCGAGGTGCCGAGATTCTTGCCCACTTCGAAGGCGCTCTTGTCCACCTGCGCGGGCATGCCCTGATTCTTCAGCATGTCGAACATGGCGTTCTTCAGGCCGCCGATCAGGCTTGCACCGCCCGAATCGACCACCTTCTTGAGCGCCGCCGGGTTGCCGAGCAGCGTGTTCGTGGGCGAAAGCGCATCGGTGAAGAGCGACATCACGAATTGGGCGCGCTCCTTGCTCTTCGGGTCCAGCGCCGAGCGATCGACAAAACCGCTCAGCGCGTCGCGCCACACCAGATAGCCCTGCAGCGCCATGCGATACCAGGTGTTGTCCTGCCACGCGGGGTCTGCGAAACGCTTGTCGCCTGCGGGCGGTGCGCTCTTCGCGTTGCCGCCCAGCACCGCGAGCAGATTACGCACGAGCGCCGCTTCCTGTTCCACCAGCAGCGCGGGCTGCCGCACGGCCTGCGCGCCGATCTGCTGCGCCGTGGCCAGGATATCGCACGGCCGCAGTCCGACAAACGGATTGGGCCCGAGCATGCCTTCCGTTGCCGACGCCGATATATCGTCAATCAGTTCGTTATGCGAATTATCTTTCGCCGTTTCCGACATTTTCTTGCTCCTTATGCGACGCATTGCGCGTCCTTGAACGCCCGGCTTACGCCACGAGCATCGCGAGGGTCTCGGCGACCAGCGCGGGCTTGTCTTCACCTTCGATCTGCAGTTCGTTCATCGTCTTGACGATGATTCGGCCGCCGCCCTTCTTCTCCACCGACACCAGGGTCACGCGGTTGCGCACCCGGGCGCCTGCCTTTACCGGCGTCATGAAGCGCACCTTATCCAGCCCATAGTTCAGGCCCGCCGACACGTCCTCCGGAATCAGGCCGATCTCCATGGCGAGCGCGGCCAACAGTGAAAGCGTGAGATAGCCGTGCGCGATTGTGCCGCCAAAAGGGCTCTCGCGTCTGGCGCGCTCGACGTCCACGTGAATCCATTGCCGGTCGCCCGTGCAGTGCGCGAACGCGTCGATGCGTGCCTGGTCGACGACGACCCAATCCGATACGCCCAGCTCGCGGCCCACGAATTCGTCGATCGTGGCGATGCTATATCCCTTGATGCTCATTGCGAATACTCCTTTTTGTTCCTTGGTGAATGACGTGTCAGGCGAACTGCTCGCGCAGCCATTTCTTGTCGATCTTCCCGACGCTCGTCTTCTTCAAGGCATCGACGAACTTGACGATTTGCGGCACTGCGTACTTCGAGATGTGGCCTGACGTGGCGAACGTCATGACGTGCTGCTTGATGTCGTCCGCGCTCGCTTTGGCGCCGGGTTTGAGCACGACGAGCGCCACCGGGCGCTCGCCCCACTTCTCGTCCTTGATGCCGATGACCGCCACTTCGGCCGCCGCGGAATGCAGCGAAATCAGACTTTCAATTTCGAGTGACGACACCCACTCGCCGCCCGACTTGATCACATCCTTGATACGGTCGGTAATCTGCAGATTGCCGGTCGGGTCGATATTGGCGATGTCCTGCGTATGCAGATAGCCGCCCGCCCAGAGCTGCTCCGAGGCCTCGGGATTCTTCAGGTAGCCCTGCGTGAGCCAGGGGGCGCGCACGACGATCTCGCCGTTGGCCTTGCCATCGCGGGGAAGGTCGTCCATCTCCTCGTCGACGATGCGCAGATCGACGAGCGGAACCGGGAAGCCCGTCTTGCAGCGCAAGCGCACCTGCTCGTCGAGATCGAGCGGCTCGCCGCCCGTCGGCAGTTGTGCGAGACTCAGCACCGGGCCCGTCTCGGACATGCCGTAGCCAGCGAAGATGTCGATGCCGCGTTCGAGCGCTTTGCGCGCCAGTCCCAGCGGCAACGCTCCGCCGCCAATCACGATCTTCCACTTGCTCAAGTCGACCGACTCGGACTCGCCGCTGTTGAGCAGCATGTGCAGAATCGTGCTCACGCAGTGCGAGAACGTGACGCCTTCGTCGCGTACCAGCTCCAGCAGACGGTCCGGCACATAGCGGCCCGGATAAACCTGCTTCACGCCCATGACCGTCGCAATGTAGGGCATGCCCCACGCGTGCACATGGAACATCGGCGTGAGCGGCATGTACACGTCGGCGCGATGGAAGCGCTGCCCGGAAACGGGGCTCGCGAGGGCCGCCATCAGTGTGAGCGTATGCAGCACGAGTTGACGGTGCGAAAAGTAGACGCCCTTCGGCAGGCCGGTGGTGCCCGTCGTGTAGAAGGTCGTGGCGCGAGTGTTCTCGTCGAAATCGGGAAAGTCGTAGTGCACTTCGCTTTGCGCCAGCATCGCTTCGTATTGCGCCACGAAGTCGATCGAATGCGCGACGGCCACACTGTCCGGCTCGTCGATATAGACGAAGGTGCGCACGTTCTGGAGCTTGTCCTTGATCGAGTCGACGACCGGCAGAAAGTCGGTATGCACGAGCAGCACTTCGGCGCCGGCATGGTCGATCGTGTACGCGATCTCTTCGGGCGAAAGACGCACATTCACCGTCTGCAGCACGGCGCCCATCATCGGCACGGCAAAGTAGCACTCCAGATAGCGATGGCTGTCCCAGTCCATCACCGCGACCGTGGTGCCATGCTGCACACCGAGCCCCTTCAGACCGCTGGCGAGGCGCGCGATGCGCTCGCGAAGCGTCGAATAGGTCATCCGCAGCTGCCCGCGGTAGACGATCTCCTGGTCCGGCGCCTGAACGCATGGCGTATGCAGCAGTTGCTTGATCAACAGCGGATAGGCATGGGCCGAAGTCGCCGCTTTCTGCACGTCGTCCTGCATCAATCTCTCCTTGAGTCTGAAAGTGGATGGCGGGCTGGCACAGATTCGCCGTACTACTACTGGACAGTGACATCCCGAATGACGTCATCTTCGGCCCGGACAAGGGGGCGGAACATCCCCTGAACGGGGGAGCGAGGGGGGAGCAGCGGTGGAAAAAAGGGGCGGACGCGGGCGCCCCTTGGGGGACGCGCGCGCAGACGTCCTCTGGCGCAAATCGCACGGCCCCGCCAAGGTTTGGGGTTGGGCTCCCCAAACCCGCCTCCCTGTAGATCAAGAACAACCGCGGCCGTCACCCCCGACGCCATCCGCGCCACCGTCCTCGCCCTGCTCGCCGAGGCGGGCGACCCTGCCCCCGCGTCCGACGCGCGGTTCCGCAAGATCGTCTCGGTGCGAAAGCTGCGCGCGCGTCTGGGCGCCGGCGACCCCGCCACGCTCTCGCGGCACCTGAACGCCATCGAGGCGGAGGTCGTGCAGGCGGGGCTGGCGCCACGAGGCCAAACTGCGCACGGAACTGCTGCGCACGGAACTCGCCGACCTGCGCGCGCAGCTCTCGACGCGTGACGACAACCTGCTTGGCCTGCGGCTCGAAGGCCGGGCGCTGCAGGAACGCGCCCAGGCGCTGGAATCTACCTGCACCCGGCTGCGGGCACGGCTGACCGCCACCGAGACGGCCACCGCTGACGCGGCGCAGCGGCACGAGCGCGAACTCGCCGCCGAGCGCGCCCGCTACGACGGCCTTGCGAAACAGCTGCTGCGCGAAACCGCCCACCAGCGGGAAACGTTCCAGACGGAACGGCAGCGGCTCGAGGCGGAACTCGCGCGCGCGGCCGAGCGGCTCGCCGCACTCGAGTCTCTCCGCGAGTACCTCCTGACGGAACTCTCGGACGAACACAACGCGCGACAACAGGCCGCCGCGGAGGCGACGGCGCTCGCCACGCTCGCGGAGCAGCTTCGCAAGACCCTGGCGCTGGTGGGCGCCGCGACGGGGAAGAAGCTCGCTGCCGGTGCGCGCCGGCCGGCGCGCACTGCGGCTCCCACCGCCCGGACGACAACGGTGGCCGCCGGCACGTCGCGGAGGAAGGCACGATGAAGCCGTCCCATCCCCCCGCCGATCTGTTCCATGCGTCAGGGTGGCTCGACGCCGGCTGCCGGCCGCCACAGCGCCTGCCGGAGCTGACCGACGCGGCAATCGAATACGTCGCCCACGCCCTCGGGCACCCCGTGTACGTGCGCTGGACGCTCACGGCACTCAAGCGCGGCTGCCCGTCGCTCGCCGACGCGAAACGTGAGCACCCTGCCGTGTTCGCGCTGCTGCTCGACCATGACGCGGCGGTGGAATACTGGGAGCGCGGGCGCCTGCGCGTCGAGCCAGAAAGTTCGGCCCCTTCCGCCGCCACGGTGCTCGAGCGGGTGCTGCGCCAGCACCGCCGGCGCTTCCGCCTCACGGCAGCCGACGATGCACCGGACGGGCCCCTGGCGGTCCGGCACGCGGCCAGCGAAGACGCCATGCTGCAGCCCGCCGGCGTGGCGCCCGCGTGGCTTGCGCGCGCCGGGCGCTTCGCGAATGCGGTAGCGCTGACCAACACCCTCGGCGTGGCCGATGACGCGCAGGCGGTGCGGCTTTTCCTCAGGGAGCGGGCCTCGCACTCACCGCACACGCTACGCGCCTACGTGACCGAGCTGCGACGGCTCGCCGCCTGGTGCACACGCGAACGCCTGGGTCCCTTCTCGGACCTCACCCGCCGGGACCTGATGGCGTACCGCGACACCATCCAGGCACCACGGCATCACGGGGACGGGAAGACCCGACGCGCGGCGCCGGCCACCGTGTCGCGCGCGCTCGCCGTGGTCTCGAGCCTCTATGCCTGGTGGCAGCGCACGGGGTATCTGAGCGTCAATCCGGCCGAGGGACTCGCCGCCGGACGGCGCGCGCGCATGACGTGGACGCCGGTGCGGTTCCTGTCCGCCGCCGCACTCGCGAACTGTGATGCCGTCGCGACTGGGGATACGCCCGACGACGTACCGTCAACGGTGTGGACGAGACGCCGCGCCATCTGGGCGCTGTACCGCTTCGCCGGCGTGCGGCTTGCCGAACTGGTGTGGAACGAGGCACTCGCGCTGCCGCGTATCGAGGTCGATGAAGCCCGGCAGTGGACCCTGCACGTCACCGGCAAGGGCAACAAGGTGCGCGCGGTTCCGCTTCCGTCGGCCTGCCTGCCGGCGCTGCGTGCCTACCGCCGGGTGCGCGGACTGCCCGACGATCCGCCGCCCGGAGAACAGTTACCGCTGATCCACAGCGAACGTGGCCGCGCGCTGGGCCGAGCGGCCTCTACGACGAGGTACGCGCGGTGTTTGCGCTGGCCGCGGCGCGGCTGCCGCCCGACGACAGTGCCATGCGCGTGGCGCTTGAAGGCGCTTCCACGCACTGGCTGCGGCACGGCTATGCGCGCACGCTGGTGGTCGATCACCTTGTGCCGCTGCCGGTGGCGCAGGCGCTGTTGGGTCACGCCTCGGTGCAGACGACCGCGACCTATGCGCGAACCGACAGCACGCAGCTACGCGCGTTTGTGAAGGGGAGTTTTCCCGTCCCTTGATTCGTGCTCATGCCCGTTGAGCTACCCCGGCAGTTCAATGCCATTGCGGTTTCGACTTCACAGTTCACAGGACTGGCGGACGACTGCACCACGCGCCGCGCCTAGAGCTTCGAAAAGACGTTCTGAATTAGCGTTTCTACGTGTGCAGATGCTTTATATTCACCAACGATCAATGAGTTGGGATGTCCGCAGCCGTTTCTCAATTTCAGACAAACTTCAAGTTCGTCCTTCACGTTCTTCCCGATCACCGATAGCGCGGCGAGCACCTGGAGGAAATCGTGCTCTTTCATGCGTGCAAGATCATCCTCTGTCTTCGCCGTTTTCCATTTGGGGTCTCTTCGCAACGCTTCCATGTTGAACTCGGCCAAGCAGTTCTTCAATACGTGATCGTAGAGAACCGAGACAGCGCCAACCCACGAAAGAACTATCGCGGATCGGTATAGCTTAGCTTCAAAAGCGCGCACCGCCTCTTCGGCAAAGGAGCGCGTTGAGTCATTGGAAATTGTCGGTAGTTGGTTTCGAAGCCCCGATACCACCAGCGTAGTAACCGGTGGCAACAGCAGCCCTGTTAACTCGGAAATTCGAGACTTACCTGCGGTAGTCAACTCCCACCCGCCTGCCGTGCGAATCGTAAATGCCTTCGCATTTGATAAGGTCTTCGAGATGTCCAAGTTCCTTGCCGCGCGAAAACCTAACGAGATGGCCAGCTCTCGAATCTCAGCGACTTTCCGAGGCTGTAACGGCTCCTGCGCTAAACAAGTAAGAATTTTATCCTTCGAAGAAAGACTCGCTTGCGCGAATAGCTCTTTAATTGAGTCATTGTCCAGCAAGCCGCGCCTCCAGTTCAGCCCTACAAGATGCCGTTAGTGCCAAGTTCCCCTTTGACGGTTCATTTAACTTGTTATCCTTGAGAAGACGGTGGACCGACCCCGACAAGTTTTTGACGTAGGTTTCCTTGAAGTAGCTATGCGCACTTCTCATTTCGTTGATCAGCTGCTTGCGGGTGAAAACCGAATGCCCCTCTGCCATCGTCAGCCGCGCGGCAGCGGCAAGCACAAGCTCGGGACCGGACTCGACTTTCAACCGCGCTGCGATCGTGGTGGTTGTTCCAATAGTCGAAGTGGGAGTGCCGCCGCTTGTGTGGCCATTAATGCCTCCCGGCGCAGCGTTATAGCTCGCAGCACCATTAGAAAAAACTCTATCGGGAGTAGATTCAATATCCGAAACGTTCAACGGCAGCTCAACCTGCGACTTTTGATAGAGATCAGATACGGCCGAAAGCAGCGCGGGAAGTTCTTCCTTCAAGAAGCTTTCTGATCCCTCATACTCCACTTCGATTGCGCCAAGCTGCACCCCAAATATGCGTCATGATTATCGTACGCGGCGAACCGGACGACCCGCCACAGCTCGCCAGGAAGTGCTGGCTCAGCATCTCGACTACCTCGCACGCTTGAAGGTGCGTGTAGCGCTGAAGCATCTCGCCACCCCGATGGTCCGGGCAGACCTTATCCCGATACCGGCGCAGAACGCCGCTTACGTGTCTAATCCGCCCGCGTGCGGCTTCAGGGCCTTCGGCTGGTCAAGATGCCCGTGATCCAGCGCGGCCTCCGCCGCCCGGATCCACTTCTCGCAGTCCTTCTTCTCCACGAAGGTCTTCCCTTAAGTCGGGAAGCCCTTCCGGCGCACCTTCTCCATATATGTTACGGCCCCAATTCTTAGCGACTTGCTTGCTGATCGTTCACATGTTCACGTCCCTGTAGAGTCCATCCCCCGACGTAGAAACGCCTGCAAAGGCGCGCCACTATTGGGTTCCGCACGTGCTTTCACACGGCACGAGGCTCAGAGTCAGAACACTCGCGCCCAAGCGCGACCGATCGCTCAGCAGACGTCATGTAGTTGCTCGCATTCCATATTACGGAATCCACTAACGGCTTTTATTTACGGATGACGGTTTTTATTTCCAGGATCACCACCGCGCCCAGGGTCATCCCGTCCTCGCACGCGAATTACTTGACACCTAAAGTAATTGGACCTACATTGAGCTTGCAGACTGAACGAAGGAGCGAGCATGCGCATTGTTTGCATGGGTGGCGGGCCCGCAGGCCTCTATTTCGGCCTTTTGATGAAGCGCCGTCACCCCGACTACGAAATCACCGTAATCGAACGGAACCGCCCGTACGACACGTTCGGCTGGGGCGTGGTGTTCTCGGACCAGACGCTGGGTAACCTGCGCGCGGCCGACCCCGAAAGCGCGGACGAAATTCTCGACGCCTTCAATCATTGGGACGACATCGAGATTCACTTTCGCGGCAGCGCGATCCGCTCGTCGGGCCATGGCTTCTGCGGCATAGGCCGCAAGCGTCTGCTCAACATCCTGCAGGCGCGTTGCGAAGCGCTCGGCGTGAAGCTCGTGTTCGAATCGCAGATCACCGACGACGACGTCACCCAGGCGGATCTCATCATCGCGAGCGACGGCCTGAACAGCGCCACGCGCCAGAAGTACGCCGCTACCTATCAGCCCGATATCGATTTGCGCAATTGCCGCTTCGTGTGGCTCGGCACCTCGAAACTCTTCGACGCGTTCACGTTCGCGTTCGAAGAAACCGAATGGGGCTGGTTCCAGGCGCACGCCTACCGGTTCGACGACAACACCTCGACGTTCATCGTCGAAACGCCCGATCACGTGTGGCGCGCAGCCGGCCTCGACACCATGAGCAAGGAAGACAGCATCGCGTTCTGCGAGAAGCTGTTCGCGCGCTATCTCGACGGCCACGCGCTACGCTCGAATGCGTCGCATCTGCGCGGCTCATCGCAATGGATCCGCTTTCCGCGCGTCGTCAATCGCGAATGGGTGCACTGGAAAACCGCGGCCGACGGCAAGCAAACGCCTGTCGTGCTGATGGGCGACGCGGCGCACACCGCGCACTTCTCGATCGGCTCGGGCACGAAGCTCGCGCTCGAAGACGCGATCGAACTCGCCAACAGCATGGAGGCTCACCCCGGCGACCTGCGCGCGGCGCTCACGCACTACACGAACGTGCGTAGCGTGGACGTCCTGCGCATTCAGAACGCTGCGCGCAATTCCACGGAGTGGTTCGAGCACGTGGACCGCTACGCGACGTTCGATCCGGAGCAGTTCGCCTATTCGTTGCTCACACGCTCGCAGCGCATCTCGCACGAAAATCTGCGCGAGCGCGACGCGCATTATCTGTCCGGCTTCGAAACGTGGCTCGCGCAACGCGCGGGTGGCGAGGCGCGCGCCGTGCCGCCCATGTTCACGCCTTATACGGTGCGTGGCGTGACGTTGAAAAACCGCGTGATCGTCTCGCCGATGGCACAGTACTCCGCCCATGACGGCGTAGCCGGCGACTATCACCTCATGCATCTGGGCGCGCGCGCCATGGGCGGCGCAGCTCTCGTGATGACCGAGATGACCTGCGTCTCGCCCGAGGCCCGCATTACGCCCGCCTGCCCCGGCATGTATGCGCCCGAGCATGTGCAGGCGTGGAAGCGCATCGTCGATTTCGTGCATGCGAACTCGGACGCGAAAATCGGCATGCAGCTCGGCCATTCCGGCGCCAAGGGCTCGACGCGCGTGGCATGGGAAGGCATCGACCAGCCGCTCGACGACGGCAACTGGCCGCTCGTCTCCGCTTCGCCGCAGCAATATCTGCGCGGTGTGAGCCAGTGGTCGCATGAAGCGAGCACCCAGGAACTGCGCGACATCGAGGCGCAATTCGTCCAAGCCACGCAAATGGCAGACGAAGCGGGCTTCGACTGGCTCGAATTGCACTGCGCGCACGGCTATCTGCTTTCCAGCTTCCTCTCGCCGCTCACGAACCAGCGCACCGACGAGTACGGCGGATCGATCAAAAACCGGCTGCGCTATCCGCTCGAGGTTTTCAAGGCGATGCGCGCGGTCTGGCCGGAAAACAAGCCCATTTCAGTACGCGTCTCGGCACACGACTGGGTGGAAGGCGGCAACACGCCCGACGACGCCATCGAAATCGCGCGCGCGTTCAAGGCGGCAGGCGCGGACATGATCGACGTATCGTCGGGCCAGGTGAGCAAGGAAGAAAAGCCCGTCTTCGGCCGCATGTTCCAGACGCCCTTCGCCGACCGCATCCGCAACGAAGCGGGCATCGCGACGATCGCCGTCGGGGCGATTTCCGAGGCGGATCACGTGAACGGCATCATCGCGGCCGGGCGCGCCGACCTGTGCGCCGTGGCGCGGCCGCACCTGGCCAACCCCTCGTGGACGCTCACCGAAGCGGCGCGCATCGGCTATCTCGACATCAAGTGGCCGAACCAGTACATGGCGGCCAAGACCCAACTCGAACGCAACATCGAGCGCGAACGCGCCGCAGCGGCAGCCGCGGCCGGCCTGTCGCCGATCGAGCGTGCGCAACGCGCCGAAGGAACCGTGTGAGCATGAACCATGCAATCCTGAACGATCGTCATGCCGTCGTGACCGGCGGCGGCAGCGGCATCGGCGCGGCGACGGCGGCCGCGCTCCTGCATGCCGGCGCGCGCGTCACGCTGATGGGCCGCGACGCCGCGCGGCTCGACGCCCAGCGTGCCGCGCTCGGCGGCGGCGAGAACGTGGCTTGCGTGAGCGTCGATATCACCGACGAAGACGCCGTGAACGCGGCGTTCGCGCGTGCGGCGGAAACGCTCGGCGCCGTCGATATCCTCGTGAACAACGCGGGCCAGGCTCAGGCCGCCCCGTTCACGCAAACCGACCTCGCGCTGTGGAAACGCATGCTCGACGTGAATCTCACCGGCGCGTTTCTGTGCACGCGCGCGGTGCTGCCCGGCATGCTCGAGCGCAAGGCCGGACGCATCGTCAATGTCGCGAGCACGGCGGGCCAGGTCGGCTACCCGTATGTCGCCGCCTATTGCGCCTCGAAACATGGCGTGATCGGCATGACGCGCGCGCTCGCGCTCGAAGTGGCCACCCAGGGCGTAACCGTGAACGCCGTGTGCCCCGGTTACACGGAAACGGAACTGCTGCAGGCGTCGCTCGAACAGATCACGCGCAAGACTTCGCGCAGCGAAGCCGAGGCGCGCAGCATCCTCGTGCGCCACAACCCGCAGCAGCGTTTCGTCACGCCGGAAGAAGTCGCCAACGCCGTGCTGTGGCTGTGCGCGCCAGGATCGTCCGCGATCACGGGCCAGTCCCTATCCGTTTCCGGTGGAGAAATCACATGACATCGCCCGCATCCACGCGCAAGAACGCCACCGCGAAGGCCGCAACGAAAGCGCCGCGCAAGGGCGTCGAAAAGCCGGCGGAGAATGTCGTCGACATGGAAATGAGCACGGGCGCCGACAGCCACATGGGCCTGCGCCTGTGGCTGCGCCTGCTCACCACGACGAACCTCGTGCAGGCCGAATTGCGCCGCCGCCTGCGCGTCGAGTTCGATACGACGCTGCCACGCTTCGACCTGATGGCGCAACTCGAGCGCCACCCGGAAGGTCTGCGCATGACGGAACTCTCGCGCCGCCTGATGGTGACGGGCGGCAACGTCACGGGCATTACCGATCAGCTCGAAAAGGAAGGCCTCGTCGTGCGCGACGTCGCCCCCGACGACCGGCGTGCCTTCGTGGTGCGCCTCACGCCCGAGGGCCGCGCCCTCTTCGACCGCATGGCGGCCGCGCACGAGCAATGGGTGGTGGAACTGTTCGGCGGCCTCTCGCTCGACGAGAAGTCGAAGATGCACGAGCGGCTCGGCAAGCTCAAACAACATCTGCGCAACGGGCTCGAAAGCTGAACACACTGCAATTGCAAAGATCCGGGAGACCTATCTTGACGACACGTTCCAGCGCCGAAGCGCTCTTCGCGGGCAACCGCGTCACGCTCGCCGGCTATGAGGCGCAACACTTCGGCTGGTCGGTGCAAGGCCGCGTGGCGACCATCACCCTGAACCGCCCCGAACGAAAGAATCCGCTCACGTTCGAATCGTATGCAGAACTGCGCGATCTGTTTCGCCAGCTCGCCTATGCGACGGACGTGAAGGCCATCGTGCTCCATGGCGCGGGCGAAAACTTCTGCTCGGGCGGCGACGTGCGCGACATCATCGCGCCGCTCATCGATCTGCCGATGCCCGAACTGCTGATGTTCACGCGCATGACGGGCGACCTCGTGAAAGCCATGCGCCACTGCCCGCAGCCGATCATCGCCGCCGTGGACGGCGTCTGCGCCGGCGCGGGCGCGATTCTCGCCATGGCCTCCGACATGCGCTACGCCACCGCGCGCAGCAAGCTCGCGTTCCTCTTCACACGCGTAGGGCTCGCGGGCTGCGACATGGGCGCGTGCGCGATCCTGCCACGCATCATCGGTCAGGGCCGCGCGGCCGAACTGCTGTATACGGGCCGCTCCGCAAGCGGAGAAGAAGGCCACGCATGGGGCTTCTACAACCGCATCTGCGAGCCCGCAACGCTGCTCGCCGAGGCACAGAAGCTCGCCGCCGATCTCGCGTCCGGCCCGACCTTTGCGCACGGCATCACGAAGACGATGCTGCATCAGGAATGGACCATGAGCATCGACGAGGCCATCGAGTCCGAAGCGCAGGCGCAGGCGATCTGCATGGCCACGCGCGATTTCGGCCGCGCCTATGAGGCGTTCGCGGCCAAAACGCGTCCGGTTTTCGAAGGAGACTGAATTGAACGCTGCCGTTGAAACGAATCTCCACGACGCGCTCGCGTGGCCGTTCTTCGAAGATCGCCATCGCGCGCTCGGCGCGGGAATCGAAGCGTGGGCGCGTGAGCATCTCGCCCACGTGCCGCACGACGACGTCGATGCGACCTGCCGCGCGCTCGTGCGCAAGCTGGGCGAAGCCGGCTGGCTGCGCTTCGGCGTGGGCGGCATCGCTTACGGCGGCCATGGCGACACGATCGACACACGCGCCGTCTGCCTGTTGCGCGAAACGCTCGCGAAGCACTCGGGTCTCGCCGACTTCGCGCTCGCCATGCAGGGCCTCGGTTCCGGCGCGATCTCGCTGGCTGGCAACGAAGCGCAAAAGTCGCGCTATCTGCCGCGCGTCGCGCGCGGCGAAGCGATCGCCGCGTTTGCGCTCTCCGAACCCGAAGCGGGCTCCGACGTTGCCGCGATGGCGCTCGCCGCACGGGCCGAGGGCGACGACTACGTGCTCGTCGGCGAAAAAACGTGGATCTCGAACGGCGGCATCGCCGACTTCTACGTGGTGTTCGCCCGCACCGGCGAGGCGCCGGGCTCGCGCGGCATCAGCGCGTTCGTGGTCGATGCCGACACCCCCGGGCTCGAAATCGCCGAACGCATCGACGTGATCGCACCGCATCCGCTCGCGCGCCTGCGCTTCACTGGCGCGCGCGTGAAGCGCAGCCAGATGCTCGGCGCGCCGGGCGAAGGTTTCAAGATCGCCATGCGCACGCTCGATATTTTCCGCACCTCGGTTGCCGCGGCTTCGCTCGGCTTCGCGCGCCGCGCGATGTCCGAAGGACTCGCGCGCGCCGCTTCGCGCAAGATGTTCGGCCAGACGCTCGGCGATTTTCAGCTGACCCAGGCCAAGCTCGCACAAATGGCGCTCACCATCGACAGCAGCGCACTGCTCGTCTATCGCGCCGCGTGGCTGCGCGACCAGGGCGAAAGCGTGACGCGCGAAGCCGCCATGGCGAAGTGGCATGCCAGCGAAGGCGCTCAGCAGGTGATCGATGCAGCCGTGCAACTCTGGGGCGGCATGGGCGTGCAAAGCGGCAACGTCGTCGAATCGCTCTACCGCGAGATTCGCTCGCTGCGCATTTACGAGGGCGCGACCGAGGTGCAGCAGCTCATTGTCGGGCGTGACTTGCTCAAGGCATACAACGTCGCGTAAGCGCCCGCTGCGCGACGCTTCTCTACGGAACCGGACGAAACATGAAACGAGCCCTTCTTCCCGCAGGCTGGGTCAAGCCGCGCGGTTATGCCAACGGCGTCGCCGCCGCCGGCACGCAGGTCTATATCGCCGGCCAGATCGGCTGGGACGAGAACGCGCGCTTCACGAGCCGCGAATTCGGCGCGCAGGCCGTGCAGGCGCTGCGCAATATCGTTGCCGTTCTCGACACCGCGGGCGGCAGGCCCGAGCACCTCGTGCGCATGACCTGGTACGTCATCGACAAGAAGGAGTACCTGGCATCGCTGAAGGAAATTGGCGCTGCGTTTCGCGAGCTGATCGGCGACTACGACATCGCCATGAGCGCGGTGCAGGTGGTCGCCCTCATGGAAGACGACGCCAAAGTGGAAATCGAAGCGACGGCCGTGATTCCCGACGACGCGCGTCTCACGCGCCGATAACGCGCCGATAACCCGCCGCCCACGCAACAGCACGATCAGCTCATACAGACAGCCGGAGACGCCATGCAACCCACCGCCCATGTCGATACGTTCGCGCGCGATCATCTGCCGCCCGAGTCGCAGTGGCCCGACATGCTGCTCGACAATCCCGACGTTGCCTACCCTGCGCGCATGAATTCCGCGGTCGAGTTGCTGGACCGCGCGATCGAGGCCGGGCACGGCGAGCGCCCGGCCATCTGGTCGGACATCGACGGCAAACCGCAAGCCACCACCTATGCCGAGCTGCTCGCGCTCGTCAATCGCAGCGCCCGCGTGCTGGTGGAAGACATGGGCCTGCAGCCGGGCAACCGCGTCCTGTTGCGCGGGCCGAACACGCTGCAAATGGCGGTGGCGTTTCTCGCGTCGCTCAAGGCTGGCCTCGTGGTGATTCCCACCATGCCGCTCTTGCGCGCGAAGGAGCTCAAACAGATTGCGGACAAGGCGCAGGTTTGCGCGGCGTTGTGCGACGTGCGGCTCACAGAGGAACTCGCGCGCTGCATGGACCCCGCCGACGAATTCTTTTGCGAAGGCGTCAAGCAGGTCTGCTACTTTCACGACACGGCGCCGGGCACGCTGGAAGCGCTCGCGGCAGACAAGCCCGCCGACTTCACGGCCTGCGACACGGCCAGCGATGACGTCTGCCTGATCGCCTTCACGAGCGGCACGACGGGCATGCCCAAGGGCTGCATGCACTTTCACCGCGACGTGATCGCCATGTGCGACCTGTTCCCGCGTCACATCCTGAAGCCCACGGCCGAGGACGTGTTCTGCGGCACGCCGCCGCTCGCGTTCACGTTCGGGCTGGGCGGGCTGCTGTGTTTCCCGCTGCGCGTCGGCGCGTCGACGGTGCTGATCGAAAAGCTCACGCCGGCGCTGCTGCTGGACACGATCCAGCGCTTTCACGCGACCATCGTCTTTACCGCACCCACGTTTTACCGGCAGATGGCGGCGCTCGTCACGCAATACGACCTGACCAGCCTGCGCAAGACGGTCTCCGCCGGGGAGGCGCTGCCGCAGGCCACCCGCGAACTATGGCGCGAGGCGACGGGCATCGAGATGATCGACGGCATTGGCGGCACCGAGCTGATTCATATCTTCGTGTCGTCCGCGGGCGCCGAGGTGCGCCCCGGCTCGATCGGCCGCGCGGTGCCTGGCTACGTCGTGCAGGCGCTGGACAATGACCTGCAGCCGGTGCCGCCCGGCGTGACGGGCAATCTCGCCGTGCGTGGCCCGACCGGCTGCCGCTATCTCTCCGACGAGCGCCAGGCCGTGTTCGTGCGCGGCGGCTGGAACCTGCCCGGCGACGCCGTATCGATCGACGCCGACGGCTATGTGTTCTATCAGGCCCGCTCCGACGACATGATCGTTTCGTCGGGCTACAACATCGCGGGGCCCGAAGTCGAGACAGTGCTCATGCAGCACCCCGCCGTGGCCGAGTGCGGCGTAACGGGCGTGCCCGACGAAGTGCGCGGCCAGGTGGTGAAAGCCTTCGTCGTCTTGCGCCCGGGCTTCAGCGCCGGCGACGCCCTGGTCGCCGAGTTGCAGAACTTCGTGAAGAACGCGGTGGCGGCGTACAAATATCCGCGCCTGATCGCTTTTATTGATGCGTTGCCTCGTACCGAGACCGGCAAGCTCAAGCGCTCGGCGTTGCGGTCGATGTGAAGCGGTGTGCGGTGAAAGAAATACTACGTAAACCGTTGAATTCTTTACGATCACGTATCGCGGCCCGATATCGCCGCCCTGAAACGCAGATTTGCGCAAAATCATGCGCATATCGGCGTTTCACCCGCAGCTCTGTGCAAAATTGCGCGCATTTCCCATCGCAGAGCCCCAGTCGCCTTGATGCGCAGAATTATGCGCAAATTGGTCAATAACGACTATAATGCGCACCATGATGCGCAAAAAATCTGCGAACCTATCGATCTCCAACGTCGAGCGCCTGGCAGAAGGCCTGCGCGCGACGCGCCGCGAGCGCAAGCTGACCCAGCAGGCCCTGGCCGAGCACGCGGGCGTCGCCCGCCGCACCGTCACGAATGCCGAACACGCCGGCAACGTCGGCGTACGCGAACTCTGCCGTCTCGTGAACGCGCTCGGCTATGAAGTCGTGCTGCGCCCCATGGATACCGTCATCCTCGAGGACCTGAACGACATATTCAGGGACGACGAATGACTGCCAGCGCCGCATTCGACCTCGAAAGGCTCCTGCGCGAAATCCGCAACCTGGAAGTCCATACGCCGCAGGGACCGAGCGGTCTGCTCGCGCGCGAAAGCCGCTTCGTCTTCAATTACGGCGACGCGGCGGACACGGCGGCGGTCTCGCTCACCATGCCGGTGCGGCGCCAGAGTTATGCGAGCGGCGACCTGATGGGCATCTTCGCGATGAACCGGCCAGAGGGCTACCTGCGCTTCGTCATCGAGGAACGGCTCGCGCGTTACGGCGCGCCCAGCGACATGTTTCTGCTCTTTCTCGCCGGCACCAATCAGATCGGGCGGCTCACCTATTCCGTGCCGGGAGAACGGGTGCCGCAAAGCGACGGCGAACGTCTGGACGAATTGCTTTCCTCGCCGTCGGGCCGGCTGTTCGAGCGCCTGATCGACCGCTACGCGCTCGGCTCGGGCATCTCCGGCGTACAGCCGAAGGCGGTCGTTCCGCTCGCCCACGAAACCGCCGCGCGTCCCGCCGAACACACGGCACTGCCCCTGCGCACGGTGATCGTGAAGGCCGAAGGCGACGATTTCCCCGGGCTCGCGCGCAACGAATACTTCTGCATGTCGGTGGCGAAAGAGGCGGCGCTCGAAGTCCCGGACTTCTGGCTTTCCGAAGACGGCAAGCTGTTCGTCATGTCGCGCTTCGATCGCGAGGCGGACGGCAAGCCCATCGGCTTCGAGGACATGAGCGTGCTCACCGGCAAGGCGAAATACGAAGGCAGCTACGAGATGATCGCCAAGGCGGTGGACATCTATACGCGCTCGGACCCGGCGCAGAAACGCCGCCTGTTCGAGCGCATCGCCCTCTCGTGCCTGTTGCGCGACGGCGATGCCCACATGAAGAACCTGGGAATCCTCTATATCGATCCGACCGGTCCGCGCCGGCTCGCTCCGGTGTTCGACGTGGTGTGCACGGACATCTATCCGGATCTCGACGGGCGCATGGCGCTCAACCTCAACCGGAGCAAGACGTTCCCGCTGCCGGCGGAGCTCCATGCCTTCGCCCGGCGCCTCGGCCTGCGGCAGTCCGAAGGCGAGGACATCATGAGCCGCCTGCACGGCGCCTATCTCACGGTCGC
Organism: Paraburkholderia sp. BR10937; assembly: GCF_040965695.1. Classification (NCBI taxonomy): domain Bacteria; kingdom Pseudomonadati; phylum Pseudomonadota; class Betaproteobacteria; order Burkholderiales; family Burkholderiaceae; genus Paraburkholderia; species Paraburkholderia sp. BR10937. The sequence continues at coordinate 28,899 of NZ_JBFRCL010000008.1, read as the reverse complement.
CGAGCGCTTCGCGGAGGACCGGCGATTCCACGAGGGCGACCTGCTCGCCAGGATCCGGCGGGCCGTCGAACGTCCGGGCGTCAAACCCGTCTCGCGCCCGAAGCTGGTGCGCTAGGCGCGCGAGCACGGGCAACCACGCCCGGCCGCCTGCATCAGCTTTCGCCCGCCCCCCGCAACGCGAATGCCATGCGTTTGCCCGCCGCGTCGTAACGGCATACGACTTTGGCGCCCTCTTTCACGCCGCCCTTGAGCATTTCCTTCGCGAGTTCGTTCTCCACCGCCTGCTGCATCTTGCGCTTCAACTCGCGTGCGCCGAATTCCGGCCGATACCCCTCCGCCGCGAGGTAATCGATCACGCTGTCGTCGAACGTCAGGTCGATGTCCTGGCTGCGCGCCATGCGCCGGACCTGTTCGAGTTGCAGCCGCACGATCGCGCGTAGCTCGTCGCTGGTGAGCGGCTGGAACATGATGATATCGTCGATGCGATTCAGGAACTCGGGCCGGAAATGCTGGCGCAGCTCGCCCATCACGGCGCCCTGCATCGACCCTTCGGCGCTCGAAAGAAAACCGGGCCCCGAGCGTTTTTGCCCCGAGACCACGTCGGAACCGAGATTGCTCGTTGCGATCACGACCGTATTGCTGAAGTCGACCACGCGCCCCTTGCCGTCGGTGAGCCGGCCATCGTCGAACACCTGCAGCAGCACGTTGTAGACGTCTGCGTGCGCTTTCTCGATTTCGTCGAGCAGGATCACGCAATATGGGCGGCGGCGGACCTTCTCGGTCAACTGGCCGCCTTCGTCATAGCCGACGTAACCCGGCGGCGAGCCGATCAGCCGCGACACCGCGTGGCGCTCCATGTACTCGCTCATGTCGATGCGCACGATGGCGTCTTCGTCGCCGAACACCACTTCGGCCAGCGCCTTCGCAAGCTCCGTCTTGCCGACGCCGGTCGGTCCGAGGAACAGAAAGACCGCCGTGGGCCGCCGGCCGCGCCGCAGCCCGGCGCGCGAACGGCGCACCGCGTCACTGACCGCTACGATGGCCTGCTCCTGGCCGATCACGCGCTCATGCAGCCGCTGTTCCATTTCGAGCAGCCGCGTGCGCTCCTCGGCGGTCAGTTGCGTGACCGGCACGCCCGTGAGCTTCGAGACGATCTCCGCGACGTCTTCGCTCGTCACGTCGGAGGTCACGGTGCCGAGCTGCCCTTTCCAGTCACTGGTGGCCTGCGTGAGCGCCTTTTCCTTGTCGGCAATCGGCTCGTCCAGCGCATGGGCGCGCTCGAAGTTCTTGCGCGTCGCCGCGTAGTCCTGCTCGCGCCGCAACTGTGCCAGTTCCGCTTCGAGTTCGAGGATCGCCGCAGGCCGCGAGGTGGCCGAAAGATGCACGCGCGCCGCCGCCTGGTCCACCAGGTCGATGGCCTTGTCGGGCAGGAAGCGCCCCATCACGTAGCGGTCCGACAGCTCGGCCGCCGACACGAGCGCGTCGTCGCGAATGGTGACGTGGTGATGCACTTCGAGCTTGTCGCGCAAGCCGCGCAGGATATTGATCGTCTGATCGACGCTCGGCTCGGAGACGAACACGGGCTGAAAGCGCCGCTCGAGCGCCGCGTCTTTCTCGATGTACTTCTGGTACTCGGATAGCGTCGTCGCGCCGATCAGGTTCAGTTCGCCGCGCGCCATCGCGGGCTTGAAGACATTGGCGATGTCGAGCCCGCCCTCGCCGCCGCCCTGGCCCGCGCCGACGATCATGTGCACTTCGTCGATGAAGAGCACGAGGCTTTCGCGCTGCGCCGAGATTTCCTCCATCACGCCCTTCACGCGCTCTTCGAATTCGCCGCGATACTTCGCGCCCGCGATCAGCCCGTTGACGTTCAGCTCGACGAGCCGCCGCCCGCGCAGCGATTCGGGCACGTCGCCGTTGAGCATGCGTTGCGCGAGGCCTTCGGCGATCGCGGTCTTGCCCACCCCCGGTTCGCCGATCAGCACCGGATTGTTCTTGCGCCGGCGCGCCAGCACTTCCACCACGGTCTCGATCTCGCTCGAGCGGCCGATCACGGGGTCGAGCTTGCCCTCGCTCGCGAGCGCGGTGAGATCGCGGCTGTACTGGTCGAGTTGCGGCGTCGCGCTCGGCCCCTTCGCGGCAGGACGCTCGCGTTTGTCGCCCTGGGCCTCCACGAGCCGCTGCAGCACCTTCTGGGGCGTCACGCCGTAGCGGCCCAGCAGATGGCCCGCAAAACTTTCCGGCACCTGCGTGAGACCGAAGAGCAGATGCTCGGGCGCGACGTAGCTGTGACCCAGTTCGCGCGAGACGAGAAACGCGCGGTCGAGCGCGCCCTTGAGGCGCGGCGAGACGCCGATGCGGCCGTCCTCGGGCGCGGACGCGCCTTCGCGCTTCTGCGCATTGGCGTCGATGAACGCGCGCACATCGTCGGGCTGAATGCCGAGACGCTTGAGGATCGCCGCGCCTGCGTCGTTGCCCGCGAGTTCGTAAAGCAGATGCTCGGTGTCGACCTCGCGCCGCCCGAACTGAACCGCCCGCTCCGCTGCGCGCTGGAGCAATTCACGCGCCACGTCGCTGAAATAGCGTTCGACGATGGCGCCGTCGCCCGCCTCCATGGCCTGTGGCGTGGGTTCGCCGGCCGGGGCGCCGGCATCGTCCGCGCCGTCCGCCTGCTGCGAGGCGCGAAACAGCGCTTCCAGCGGGCTCAAGGTGCGCTGATGCCGCGTGAGCTGCGCGTAGTGATAGTCGCAGACATCGAGAAAACGCCGCCTGCCGTCCTGCAACACGGCGACCCGCACCGTAGCGGGGCGCACGCCGCAGATATCGCAGTTGAACTGAGCCATTTCGTCTCCCTGGAAGCGATGCGCGGCGCGCGCGGGTGCGCTGCCCGCGACCAGCAATGGCACGAGGCATGCCCACGCGAGCGCCGCAAGATTGCTCTAACGAATGCCGAAGCGAAGTTCAGACGTCATCGTAACGTCGAATCGAACTGCGCGTCGTCAAGACGAGACGTTTGCTAATCGATGGCGTTCCTGCTCGGCGTCAAACGTCCTGCTGGGCAGCCGAACTGGACGCCCCGCGGACCTGCGCCGCCGGGTCGCGTATCCACGCGCTCAGCAAGGTGGACGAAACGGCGAGGATCACCGGCCCGATGAAGAGCCCGACGATGCCGAAGGCGAACAGGCCGCCGAGCACGCCGGAGAGAATCAGCAGCATCGGCAGATTGACGCCGCGCCGGATCAGCACCGGCCGCACGAGGTTGTCGAGCATGGCCACCATCACCGACCACACCGCGAGCAGGCTGCCCGCAATGTGCGCGTCGTGCACGAACAGCCAGATCACGCCGCCGAGCAGCGGCAGCGTCGGGCCGATCTGCGCGAGACACAGCATGAGCATCACGGCCGTGAGCACGCCCGCGCCCGGCACGCCGGCCACCCACAGGCCGATGCCGCCGAGCGCCGATTGCAGGACCGCCGTCACGACGATGCCGAGCGCCACTGCGCGCACCGAAGCGCCCGCGAGCTTGACGGCCTGCTCGCCGTAAGCGGGCGCCACGCGCATGGCGAAGCGCGTGACGTAGTCGGCGGCCTGCTCGCCGTTGCTGTACAGAATGCCTGTGATGATGACGGTGATGAACATGTGCATGACGAACACGCCCACCGAAGCGGCGTGGCCGATCAGCCAGTGCGCCGCGATCGAAACATACGGTTCGAGCTGCGCGAGCAGGCCGCCTGGGCCGGCGTCCGAAAACTCCTGCCACTTGGCGGCAATGCGCGAGCCAACCACGGGGATGTCGCTGACCCACTGCGGCGGCGCGGTCAACGCATAGTCGGGCAGCTTGCGGATCAGTTCCATGATCTCGCCGCCGTGCACCGCGAGCGTCGAGATGGCTTCATAGAGCGGCAGCACGATCACGACCAGAAGGATCAGCAGCATGATGAGCGTGGCGAGCCAGCGGCGGTTGCCGCAGCGCCGCTCGATGGCTTTCATGGCGGGCCAGGTCGCGACGACGATGGTCGTCGCCCAGATCAACCCCGGCAGGAACGGGCGCATGACGTAGAGGCTGCCGATCGTCAGCGCGCAGAGTATGGCAACAACGAACAGGATGCGGGCAAGGTCCGGCATGGCTTGCGGCTTCACGTACTTCTCCTCACGGCAGGGCGCGCCTCACGGCGCCGACGCGCTAGTCTATATCGGATAGGCTACGAATCCGTTTAAAAAGTCCCGCACACCTGCCGCCCGGAACGCACTCTGGAATAATGGCCCTTTCCCCGACCTGCAACGAAGAAGAGCCAGCCATGACCGCAACCGATACGAAACTGCCCTGCGTGCTCCTCACCAACGACGACGGCATCGACGCGCCCGGCCTCGCCGTGCTCGAAGCCGTGGCCGCCGAACTCGCGCACGAAGTCTGGGTCGTCGCGCCCGAGCACGACCAGAGCGGCACCTCGCACTCGATCAGCCTGCATACGCCACTGCGCGTGAGCCGGCGCGGCGCGCGGCGCTTCGGCGTGCTCGGCACGCCGGGCGACTGCGTGGTGATGGCGGTGCGCCAGCTCATGGGTGACGTGCGCCCTTCGCTCGTGCTCTCGGGCATCAACCGCGGCGGCAACCTCGGCGTGGAGACGATGTTCTCGGGCACGGTGGGCGCAGCGATGACGGGCCTGTTGCTCGGCCTGCCGTCCATCGCCCTGAGCCAGACCTTCCGTGACCGCGAGCGGGTGCGCTGGGACACCGCCCGCGCGCTCGCTCCAGACGTGATCCGCCGCCTCGCCGCCGTGGCGCATGACGCACCGGTCTGCCTGAACGTGAATTTTCCCGATATCGACGCGAGCGCCGCGGGCCCGCTCACGGTCACGCGCCAGGGTGTCGGGCTCGTGCAGGGCATCGACGTCGTGCCGCAGATCGACCCGCGCGGCATGGACTACCACTGGCTGCGCTTCAATCGCGGCCCGCGCGAAAACGGACCCGACAGCGAAACGGCCGTGGTGAACTCCGGCCGCGTTTCGGTCACGCCGCTGCATTTCGAGCGCACAGACGAAAAGACGTTCGCCACGTTGCAGGCGGCGCTGGGCGCTGCCGCCTGAACGTGGCTCGATGACCCGTCGCGATCAATCGCGCGCGGCGGCCGTCATCGCCCGCGCGATCGCGTCGCGGATGTCCTCAGGAATGCCAATCGACTTGTGAGTGTCGAGCGAGGTGGTCACGATGGTCTGGCGCGCCGCCATCCGCAGCACGCCGTCCACGCCCGTGCAGGCCCACGCGAGCGTGAGCGACGCCCCGCCCAGGCGCTCGACGTCGAGCGAGAGCCAGACCTCGTCGCCCATCTTGCTGACCGCCTTGAAATCCACTTCGAGCCGCACGGTCGGCATGCCCACACGGCGAGCGCCTATCACGCCGTGATAGCCCTCCTGCGGCAACAACTCGTCGATCCACGACTCGACGAGATCGTTGAAGAGGACGAAATACTGCGGATAGAACACGATACCGGCGGGATCGCACTCGGAGAAGTGAATCTTGTGTTTGCGGCGGTACGTGGGCGTCGCCATGCGTGCGTCTCCTTTCATGCCAACTCGTAACTGCGCGCGGCAGCGTCAAATGACGAGCCGCGACACCTTCACGCCTTCCAGCGACACACCGGCCATGAGGCCCGCGTTGGTCAGCACGAACGCTTCCACGGGGCTCATGGCGGTCGAGGTATCGACATTGCCGTTCGCGCCCACCGTGACGAGCGCCACCGTGGCGTCCGCGCCTGCCGACCAGCCCTGGCTGCTCGTGAAATCGTTGAGCGCGACCGGATTCATGAACGCGAAGATGATGGACTTGGACTGCGCGCCGATCTGCAGGCCGAACGAGCCCGCAATGGTGCTGTAGTAGCCCGTCGTGCGGCCATCCACGCGCAGCGCGCCGGTGCCGTACTGCCCGCCGAACCAGAAGCCTGCCGAAAGGACCTGTGGAAAGACGAGCACGCCGCTCGACTTCGAGATGAGTTCCTGCGATCCGCTCACCGTGTTGAACAGGCGTGCGAGCGTGGCGTCGACGCCCGCGTCAATCGAATTGCGCTTCGCCGTGTTCTGCGAGGCGTTGTTCTGCGAGCCGATCGGCGTGGTCGTGCAGCCAGCAAGCGCAAGCCCGCTGGCGGCGAGAGCGGCACCGGAGCTGAGAAGAAATTGACGTCGGCGCATTGCGTGATTTTCCTGTGCAAATGGGGCTTCGGGTGCCCGCGCCGGCCCGGTCGTGGACATCCGGGCCGCGCGCAAAGCGCTACAGGATAGCGCGCATGGCCGTCGCCGGGGCAAACCCGCAATCCGGCGCGTGGGCACCCGGCCGCCTGCGGCGGCCATGACCGCTCATCCTTGGGGGTGTAGGACCATGCAGCGGGCATCGAGTTCGCGCGAAGATGTAAGGAAATCCCCAGCCTCGGGCGTTTCGGTGCAACGCAACAGCATCCCTGGCCGCGACATCGCACCGCGCTTATTGCCATCCTCAGGGCCGGGGGCGCGCGTGCGCAAACGCGAAAGGCCGTGTTAGACTCCGCCGCGCAATCATTCTCATTCTCATGAATTCACGCAAGCATTCACTGCTGACCGCATGGCTTGGCCTCGTCGCCATGTGGCTCATCGTGCTTGCGCCGCTCGTGAGCCAGCTCGTCGCCGCGCAGCACGCGCATGGGCCGGACGCCACGCTCTGCTCGGCCGTGCAGCCGGTGCAGTCCGGTAGCGCGCCGCATCTTTCGCACGACGACGCATTCGGCGCCTGCGGCTACTGCCATCTGCTCGAGCATCATGTGGCGATGCCTTCGGTCGCCGCGCCCGCTCCGCTTGCCGCCCTCGTGCTCGCGCGCGAGACGATCGCGCCGCCCGTCACCCACGACCTCCCCTTAGGCGCCTTCCCTTCGGGCAGGCCGCGCGCCCCACCCGTCCTTTCCTGAGTTACGCCTTTACCGGCCGGTCGACCGCGATCTGATTGCGTGCCCAACGAGCACGCACGACACGCGCGGCTGCTCGATTCCCGTTTCCAGGAAAGCATTTCATGTCCACGCACACCACGCGTGGCGCTGGCGTTCGCTCACGCGAACGCGCAACGCCGCGCGCGCTGCGGCATGCCAGGCGCCTCGCGCTCGCCATGCTGCCGCGCGTCTTGCCGCTGCCTCTCGTTGCACCCATCGTCTTTCATGCAGCCCAGGCTGCCGAGGCGCAACCCGCCGATGCCGCCTCGTCCGCGACGCTGCCCACCGTCAAGGTCAGCGCCACCGCCGGCAGCGCCGCAGCGCCCGCCGTCGACCCCAACCTGCCGGCGACGGTGGAAACCGTCACGCCCGCGCAGTTCTCGAACTGGAACGTCGTCAACACCGAGGACGTGCTCAAGTACCTGCCCAATCTCGCCGTGCGCAAGCGCTACGTGGGCGATCTGAACTCGATCATCGCCGTGCGCGGCACGAGCAATACGCAAAGCGCGCGCGGCCTCGTCTATGCCGACGGCCTGCTGCTCTCGAACCTGCTCGGCAACAGTTACAGTTTTCCGCCGCGGTGGTCGATGGTGTTCCCCGACCAGATCCAGCAAGTGGATGTGATCTACGGGCCGTATTCCGCGCTCTATCCCGGCAACTCGCTCGGCGCCACCGTGCTCATCACCACGCGCATGCCGAAGGCGTTCGAAGCGACCGCGGATGTGAAGGCGTTCACCCAGCATTTCAGCCTCTTCGGCGTGAACCAGAACTTCAACGGCAGCGAGATGAGCGCGTCGATCGGCGACCGCATCGGCAAGTTCTCGTATCTGCTTGGCGTGAACCACCTGGAGAACACAAGCCAGCCGCTGCAGTTCGCCACGCTTGCGCGGTCGACCAAGCCCGCGCAGCCGGGCGACGTGCCCGTGCGTGGCGCGTACTTCTACAACAACCAGACCAACACGCCCACGGTCGTGCTCGGCGTGAACGGCGAAGGCATGCAGCACACGGTGCAGGACCAGTTCAAGCTGCGCATGCAGTACGACTTCACGCCCACCGTGCAAGGCGGCGTGACGCTCGGCTACTGGCACCAGACCTATAACAACGCCACCTCGACCTTCCTGTACGACGCGAACGGCAACCCCGTGTACAGCGGCAAGGTGTCGATCAATGGCTACGAGTACACCATTCCCGCGGCCGCGTTCGCACCGAGCCGCGGCTGGAGCGAAAACTGGCTGTATGGCGCGACACTGCGCACGCATCAGGCCACCGGCTGGAACGCGGAGGCCATTGCCTCGTACTACGACGTAAGCAACAGCGTGGCACGCACGGCGAATGCGGGCGGACCCGGCAACGGCCCCGGCGTCATGACGCTCGGCGACGGCACCGGCTGGAAGACACTCGACCTCAGGACGACGTGGACGCCCGCCACGCCCGACGCCGGGCTCGCCGCCCACTGGCTCACCTTCGGCTATCACTACGACGACTACGCGCTCGACAATCGCACGTACAACACGCTCGCGTGGCGCGACGGCGGCGCGACCAGTTTCGCCAACGCCTTCGCCGGCAAGACCGAAACCCAGGCGCTCTACGCCCAGGACGCCTGGCGCTTCCTGCCGCGCTGGAAGCTCGTGTACGGCGTGCGCTACGAGAACTGGCGCGCCTTCGACGGCTATCAGGCGCTCGGCAGCGTGAACGTGCCGTATGCGAACGTGGGCGACCATCACTTCTCGCCGAAGGCTTCGCTCTCGTTCGACGTGACCGACGACCTCACACTGCGCGCATCGATTGCGCGCGCCTACCGCTTCCCGACCGTGAGCGAGTTGTTCCAGGGGCAGGTGAACGGCTCGTCCATCGTCAACAACAATCCGAACCTGCGCCCCGAGGACGATCTCTCGAAGGAACTGAGCGCCGAATGGGCGCACTGGAACGGCCTGATCCGCCTGACACTCTTTCAGGACGACGTAAAAAACACGATCTTCAGCCAGACCGATACGACGGTCATTCCGAACGTCACGAACTTCCAGAACATCGGCAAGGTGCGCTCGCGCGGCGTGGAAACGAGCTATCAGGGAGAAGACGTCATCGTGCGCGGGCTCGATCTCGCGGCGAGCGTGGCGTATACGCAGTCGAAGATTCTGGAGAACGCGCAGAATCCGGCGAGCGTCGGCAAGTACTTCTACCGCATCCCGCTGTGGCGCGCGAATCTCGTCGCGACCTACCGGTTCGACGCGCGCTCCGCACTCACGCTCGCCGCGCGCTACTCGGGGCGCCAGTACAACACGCTCACGAACACCGACACGAACCCGAACGTATTCGGCGGCACGAGCACCTACACCGTCGCCGACGTGAAGTACATCTTCCGGCCGACGAAGAAGAGCGAGATCGGCGTGGGCATCGACAACCTGTTCGACGCGCGCTACTTCGTCTATCACCCGTATCCCGGCCGCACGTACTACGTCGAAGCGAAGCTCGGCATTTGAGCGGCGCGCTCGCGGCCTTCGCTTCCGTTCGCATTTCCGTCCGCGTTTTCGTCTGAATCATCCATGTACTCGAGCCGTGCCGGCTCGACAAGGAGTCCCCGATGTCCACGATATCCGACCCGGTCAGCGCACCGCCTGCCCGCGCGGTGCAGCCCGGCTACCGCACGCTGTGGCGCTGGCATTTTTATGCAGGCCTCTTCGTCATGCCCTTGCTGCTCGTACTCGCCATTACGGGCACGATCTACTGCTTCCAGCCGCAGATCGAACCCCTGCTTTACCCGCATCGGCTGGTGGTCGCGCCGGCGGCGACACCGCGCCTGCCCGTGGATGCCCTGCTGGCCCGCGCACGCACCGCGCTGCCGCCAGAGGCGCGGGCGCTGCGCGCGCACGTCGAGTCGAATCCCGCGCGCAGCGCCGAATTCGTGTTCGCGCTGCCCGGCGGGACCAAAGAGAGCGTCTACGTGAATCCCTACGATGGCGCGGTGCTCGGCACGCTCGACGTCGATCGCCGCTTCATGCAGGTCGACCGCATGCTGCATCGCAAGCTCCTGCTCGGCAAGCCCGGCGAGCTGCTCATGGAGCTGGCCGCCTGCTGGACGCTCGTGATGCTCGCCACCGGCATTGCGCTCTGGTGGCCGGGCGCGAGCGCGTCGTGGCGCGCCGCGCTGCTGCCTCGCTTCGGTGCGCGCGGACGGCCGTTCTGGAAGAGCGTGCACGCGAGCGTCGGCATCTGCCTCGCCGTGGGCGCGCTCGCGTTCGTGCTGAGCGGCCTGCCGTGGACGGGCTCGTGGGGCAAGCAGTTCAAGGCGCTCGCCACGCGCGCGAGCCTCGGCGCGCCGCGCGGCACGTGGGGCGGCGGCCTCGCGCTGAAGTCGGCCTTGCCGGGTACGCCGGCCGCTGCCGCCACCGCAGCAGCTAGCGGCGCAGCGGCGAATCCGCCCGCAAGCCACGCCGGCGAACAGGAACACAGCGGAGAGCACGCGGGCCATGCCATGGCGTCGATGCCGGGCATGGTGATGGACGACATGCCGCTGCCGCTCGTGCCCTGGGCGGTCGGCGCGGTTCCCGTACCGCACTCGCCCGACGCGTCCGGCGCACCGCAACACTGGACGCTCGCACAGGTCGTCGCCCAGATGCGCGATCTCGGCGTGCGCGACGGCTACGACATCGTGCTGCCCGCCACGCCCGATGGCGTCTACACCGTCTCGTACTTTCCGCCGGATCCGAAGGCGGAGCGCACGGTGTATATCGACCAGTACAGCGGCGCCGTGCTCAGGGACATTCGCTATGAGGATTACGGCGCGGTCTCGCAAGCCATTTCCTATGGCACGTCGCTGCACATGGGCCGCTACTTCGGCCTCGCGAACCAGCTGATCTGCGCGGCGATCTCGCTGGGCCTCGGCGCGCTCGCGGTGACCGGCTTCGTGATGTGGTGGATGCGCCGTCCCGCGCGCGCGAAGGGCGCATCGATGCTGGCCGCGCCGCCACGCGAGCGCGCCGCGCCGCCGCTGCGCGCCTGGAAGACCGGTCTCGTGCTGCTCGGCATCGTGTTTCCGCTGATGGGCGCGACGCTCGTGGCGGTCTGGCTGTTCGACCGCGCAGCCTTCCGACGCGCCTAGAAGCTGCCATCCTTCCGGCATCGGCGGCCGCGGCGGCCCTGCGGTAATCTGCGGACACAATTGCGTCTGAACCTGGCTGCGCCAAACGGTTTCAAATGTATATATGCGGAGATTATCGTGTGGCGGCTAATTTCAGCGCTGGGCGCGGCCGCGGTGCTCGCGGGCTGCGCGGTCGCGCCCTATCCCGGTTACCCCGGGTACGACGGCTATGACTACGGCTACCCCTACTCCTCGGGCTATCCGTACGCCTACGGTTACGACTACTACCCCGGTTATTTCGGCGGGGGCTATGGCAGCGTCGCCATCTGGGGCGGTGGCGGCGGATGCTGCTATCACCATGGCTGGCACGGCGGCCATGGCGGCGGCTGGCACGGTGGCGGCTGGCACGGAAGCGGTGGACACGGCGGTGGCGGCTGGCATGGAGGCGGTGGCGGCACGTGGCAAGGCGGCGGCGGTGGCATGGGGGCCGGCGGCGGCCACGGCCACTAACGGACCACCGCGCGATCACGGCGGGGACCGCTCTGTTGCAGCGGCCCCCGCCGTGCGCGCAAGCGCGCCGCCCCGCCTACACGCGCCCGTTCACGGGAATCAGCGCTCCCGTAATCGCCTGCGCGTCCGCGCCCAGCAAAAAAGCGATCACCGTCGCGATCTCGCGCGGCTGCACCCAGCGCGTGAAATCGGCGTCCGGCATGTCGGCACGGTTTGGCGGCGTGTCGATGATGCTCGGCAAAATCGCGTTCACCGTCACGCCCTTGTCCTTCAGCTCTTCCGCAAGCGCTTCCGTCAAGCGTGCCACGCCCGCCTTCGACGCCGAATACGCACCCATGCCGAGCCCCGCCTTGAGTCCCGCGCCCGCGCCGATGTTGACCACACGCCCCGCGCCGCTCTGCACGAGATGAGGCAGCGCGGCCTTCGAGGCGTTGAGCGCCGTCTTCACGTTCAGATCGAACATCAGATCCCAGGTGCGCGCGTTGCCATCGCCGATGGTCTCCCACCGGAACGCGCCCGCCACGTTGACGAGCGCGTCGGGCCCGCCCAGTTTCCCGTGCAACGTGCCGAACGCAGTCTGGGCCGCGTTCGCGTCGACGAGATCGACGCCTCCCATGCACAGCGCGCCCGCGAGCGCGGCGGGCAGCGCCGCCGCATCGGGGGCCGCGCCGCGGCCGATCAGCGCCACGCGGGCGCCGCGCTCGGCCAGCAATTGCGCTGTCGCCAAACCCAGGCTGCCGAAGCCACCCGTCACCGCGACCACCTTGCCGTTCAATCCGTTTTCCATGCGCGTGTTCCTCTCGTTGCTTCACTAACTGAATTCGATGCGGCCCGCGCGATCGGTGCGGGCGCCGCTGGCGCCACGTTACGCGAGGCGCGGCCTTCCATCAACCCGCGCTCGGGCGTCCGCGCCGGGCATCCGTACGTTCCGTGGCGAGTACGTGCTGCTTGCGCAGGTTCTCCGTGGTGTCCCCGCCGCCATCCGCGCGCCAGCCCGGCGGCAGGAAAACATAGCGCACGGCGGTCCAGAGGTTCTTCGCCATCACGACGTCGCGTGCGAGCGTCGCCCAGTGCTCCAGTTCGACGACGAACGGATTGCGCGAGCGCACGGGCGTCACGAGTCCGTAGCGGCAAGGCTCTTCGGCGCGCTCCGGCACATAGGTGCCGAACAGGCGGTCGAAAATGATCAGGACTCCGCCATAGTTCGCATCGAGATAATCGACGTTTGAGGCATGGTGCACGCGGTGGTTGGACGGCGTGTTGAATACGTACTCGAGCCAGCCGAGCTTCGGGATCCACGTGTTGTGCAGCCAGAACTGATAGAGCAGGTTGAGCGAGAGGATGGCGAGCACGACTTCGGGCCGTACGCCGAGCCACACGAGCGGCGCGAAGAACATGGCCTGGCCGGTGAGCTTGCCGGTCCACCCGAGCCGGTACGCAGACGAAAGCGTCAACTGGTTCGGCGAATGGTGCACGGCATGCGTGGCCCAGAAAAAGCGGATGCGGTGCGACGCGCGGTGATAGCAGTAATAGCAGAACTCCTGGCCGATGAAGACCAGCAGCACGAGCGCAACCGTGTCGATATTCAGCGTGAAGAGGCGATGCTCCCACGCGAAATCCAGGATTGGCGCGGCGAGCGAAATCGGCAGGAACGCGAGAAGCTTGCGGCCCACGAGGTCGGCGAGCGAAAGCCAAACTTCAGACCAATCGAAAGCGGCCCTGCCCGCTGCTTCGCGGCGCTTCCTGAAGGTGAGCACGCACGCCTCGATCAGCGAGACGGCAACGACGAACAGCGTGACATAGAAAGCGAGTTTTCCTGTGGTGAGCATGATGGATCGTGTGCAATAGGCGCGTCTTGCGCGGTGAAGAAAGACGCGTGTGGCACGCAGGAGTCGCGGCGGCGCGTCGGATGAAGGGCACTGTAGTGGCGCGCAGCGGGAAAAACCACGCGCAAAGTATGTCGGGGTATGTCACGCGCCGCGCGCGAAACACGTCGATATGCCCGCCGCGCCGCGTGCGCGGGGAGGTAGCGCCAGAGGCCGCGCAACGTGTAACACCGTGACATGGTTTATGACGCGACTTGCGCCGGGCCCAGCCCTATAGTTCGTTCCGCTGACACGCCGCAGCGTGCCCCCCGAAACGAACCGCAAGGACCTCTGATGAAAACGCTCCCCCTCGTCGTCGCCGCGCTCATCGGCTTCGCCAGCGCCCCCGCCTTCGCCGGCTGGTCCGGCCACGGTACAGCGTACACGCCGCACGGCACGTACAACGGCGCGCACTACGGTTCCTGCAGCGGCGGCAGCACCTGCTCGCATGCGGGCGGCGTAGCCGGTCCCTGGGGCGGCGTCGCCACCAACAGCGGCTCGGTCACGCGCACCGCGCCAGGCCAGTTCAGCAACAGCGGCACGGCCTACGGCCCGAACGGCCGCTCGGTCCAGCATTCGGGCGATACGAGTTGCGCGGGCGGCACCTGCTCGCACACCGGTTCGCTCGACGGCTCGGATGGCCGCAGCGCGAGCACCTCGGGCAGCGTGACGCGCACCGCGCCGGGCCAGTACTCGTCGACGGGCACGGTCACGACGGGCAACGGCAACACCTACGGGCACTCGGCGTCCACGAGCTGCGCGGGCAGCACGTGCAATCGCTCGGGGACCGTCACCGGTACGCAGGGCGGCAGCGTCTACCACTCGGGCAGCGCCATGGGCGTCGGAACCGGCGTGGTGACCACGGGCGGCGGCACGACCGTCGTCCACGGCGGCACGGTGACCACCGGCACGGTCACGACCACGGGCACGACGACGGTCGCCGTCGTGGGCGCCCCGGCTCCTGTGCCCGCGCCGGTCGTCGTCACGCCGCCGCCGCCCAGCACCACGCTGTATGTCGCCCCGCCGCCGCCCGCCCCCAAGACGGTGGTCGTCGCGCCCGCACCTGCACCACAGACGGTTTATGTCGCGCCTCCCGCACCGAAGACCGTCTACGTCGCGCCGGCTGCACCCAAGGTCGTCTACGTGGCGCCGCCGGCACCCAAGGTCGTGTACGTGGGCCAGCCGCTGCCGCGCGCCGTGTACATCGCCCCGCGCCCCGCCGTGTGGATTCCCGGCCACTGGGTCGGCCGCGTGTGGGTCCCTGCTCACTGGGCCTGAACCATCACCGGCGGCTGCGGATTCGCATGACCCGCAGCCGCCCGCCTCTTTCGCTTGATCAACCGGCCGGCGCACTACGTCGGCCACCTCACGGAGAACACCATGAAGAAGATGATCGCTGCCCTCGTTTTGTGTATCGTTTCAGCACCGGTTTGCGTGCCGGCATCGGCTCAGGCTTTGCCGGGCGGCTCAGGCGACAGCGCGCGCGTCGAACGCATGATGACGCAGCTGCAAGGGCGTTTCGCCGCCGCGAACACGACGCACGACGGCAAGCTCACGCGCGAACAGGCGCAGGCGGGCATGCCGAAGGTCGCGCAGCACTTCGACGAAATCGACACGCTAAAAGCCGGCTTCGTCACCCTCGCGCAGATCGAGGACTTCATGCGAGCGCGCGCAGCAGCCCGATGAACGCCGGAGGCGTCACATGGAGCAGGCAAACAGGATCATCGTGCTCGACGACGAAGCCGAACTGCGCAACATGCTGCAGCGCTTTCTCACGAGCCAGGGTTTCGAGGTGCGCGCCGTCGCCGACGGCAAGCGCCTCGACCGCCTGCTCCAGCGCGAGCCCTACGACCTCCTCGTGCTCGATCTGATGATGGAGCCCGAAGACGGCCTAACGGTATGCCGCCGCCTGCGCGCCGAAGGCCAGACGCTGCCGATCCTCATGCTCACCGCCAAGGGCGACGCCGCCGACAAGGTGATCGGCCTCGAAACCGGCGCCGACGACTACCTCGCCAAGCCGTTTCTTCCCGACGAACTGGTCGCGCGCATTCGCGCGCTGCTGCGCCGCCAGAAGATGGCCTCGGGCGAACCCACGGTCACCTCGCAAATGCTGCGCTTCGGCGACTTTCAGTTCGACGTTGGCAAACAAACGCTCTACCGCGATGGTGCGCCCATCGAGGTCCACTCGGCGCAGATGCTGCTGCTGCACGCGCTCGGCTCCTCGCCGAACCGCGCCGTGAGCCGCGAGAACCTGCTCGCCCGCGCGCGCGGGCGCGACCACAGCGCGCTCGACCGCAGCGTGGACGTGCAGATCCTGCGCCTGCGCCAGATCGTCGAGGACGATCCCGCCAAGCCGCGCTTCATCAAGACCGTCTGGGGCATCGGCTACATGCTGGTGGCCGGCGTCGAAGCGTAATGCGCTTGCGCCTGCCGCGCTCGCTGCTCTCGCGCAACATCGCGCTGCTGGTGGCGCTCGTCGCGCTCTCGCAGATCTGCTCGCTCATTGTGCTGCTGCACTTCGTGCAGCGCCCGCGCATCGAACGCGCCTCGATCATCTTCGCCGATTACGTCAAGCTGCTCGACACCACGCTCGCGTCCATGCCGCCCAACGAAGGGCGCGCGGCGGCCGCGCGGTTCGATGCGCGCCGTGCGGCGCCGCCACAAGCGCCCGCCGAAACCCACCCGAGCCTCGTCGATTTTTTCCGCACCTGGCAGCGCGACGTATTCGTCGAAGCGCTGCAACGCCATCTGCCGCCCGAGCTGCTGGTGCGCTGGGACGCGAGCCACGACGAGACCGCACCCGCAGCGGATGGCGAAGCCGCGCAGGAGCGCCTGTGGATCCGCCTTCATGCGGCGGGCGAACCGATCTGGATCGCACTGCCGGTGACCGCCGACGCGCGAGCGAGCGGCATTACCACGGCGTTGATCCTCTCCGCCGCGCTCGCGCTGCTCGCCGCGCTCACCGGCTACCTGTTGCAGCGCCACATCAACCGGCCGCTGCGCAAGCTCGCGCGCGCGGCGCGGCGCGTGAGTGCCGGCGAAACGCCGCCGCCGCTGCCGACCGACGGCCCGACCGAAATCGCCCAGGTGAGCCGCGCCTTCAACCAGATGACCGAAGCGCTGAAGCAGGCCGAGGCCACGCGCGCGCTGATGCTGGCCGGCGTCTCGCATGACATCCGCACGCCGCTCACGAAACTGCGCCTCGCGATCGCGATGGCGCTGCCGCGCGGCAGCAACGATGCGCTCGTGGCCTCGTCCGAGAGCTATCTGGACCAGATCGACACGATCCTCCAGCAGTTCATGGACTACGCAGGCAGCGGCGAGCGCGAAGCGCCGCAAGCGGGCGACCTCAACGCGCTCGCGGGCCAGCTCGTCGCCGACTTCGCGGGGCTCGGCCATGAATTCGATTTCGACGAAGGCGAGTTGCCGGTGTTCGCGTTCCGGCCCATCGCCGTTATGCGTCTGCTGATGAATCTCATGCAGAACGCCGTGAACTATGGCCGCACAGGTCTGACGATTCGCACCTGGCGCGACGGCGACGCCGCCTGCGTGATCGTTGCCGACCGCGGCAACGGCATCCGCGCCGAGGAACTGGAGCGCCTCAAATCGCCCTTCAGCCGCGGCGCGAACGCCCGTACGCATTCAGGCGGCTCGGGCCTCGGGCTTGCCATCGTCGAGCGGATCGCGCGGCTGCACGGCGGCTCGCTCACGTTCCGCGACCGCGAAGGCGGCGGTCTCGAAGCCGTCGTGCGCCTGCCGCTGAACCGTCCCTCGTCGAGTCAGAACGGCGCGTCGCCGGCCGCGCGCCCATGACATGACTCGACATAATTTGCGCGTGGATTTCGCGCGCCCTTCCCCCCATACTTGCGCCTGAGCCTGAGCAACGGAGCAGAACAAACCGAAGCCCAGACGCCGAAGCACCATAGTCGATAGTTCGCCATCCTGATTGATTTGCGAGTATCGGCAGACACGAGACACTCTTTCAGGCAAAAGGACATCGACATGCAAACGATCATCAACTTCCTCGTCAAAAAAGCCAAGCGCATCGCGGGCACCACGTGCCTCGCCGGCGCGCTGTTCGCGAGCGGCTGCGCATCGGCTGCGCCGGTCGTGCAGACGAACGGGCCGCTCCCACAGCTGCACGCCGACGTCGTCTACGTCTACACGTTCGACGCCGCCGCCGACCAGGTGAAGCTCGACAGCACCGGCATGCTGCACAAGCTCAAGACGATGACGAGCGGCGAGTCGTCGGAGCAGCAGCAACAGCAGGCCGCACTGCAAACGCGCGAGCATCTCGCCGATCAACTCGTGAGCGAACTTCAGAAAATGGGCCTGCCCGCCGTGCGCATGGACGGTCCCGCACCCTCCGGACGCAACGCGCTGATCGTGGAAGGCCGCATCGACACGATGGACGCGGGCAGCAGCCGCCGCCGCATGCTGATTGGTCTCGGCGCGGGCAAGAGCGAAGTGGGCGCGACGATCGCGGTGCTGTTCCAGCCCGCCAACGGCGGCCAACCGCAACCGCTCCTGAGCTTCGAAACGAAGGCGGATAGCGGCCATATGCCTGGCATGGCCGAGACGGCGGGCGTGGGCGCGGCGGCCGGCCATGTGGCGACGGCGGCGGTGGTGGGCGGCGGTCTGCACGGCGCCTCGGAGGCGAAGCGCGACACGCTCTCGTCGGATGCCGGCAAGCTGGCCCGTTCGATCGCGAAGGAAGTCACGCAGATCAGCACGCAGAACGGCTGGATGGCAACGACGACGAGGAGCTAACAGGGGGAAGCGCGCAGCGCAGCGCGAGGTAAGTGCCCTTTACGGCGACGGTTCGATACCGCCGCCGTCTTTTTGTTTACTGGACCAGCGGCTCGCGCTGCACCTGAGGCTCCCGATAGCGCGCGAACTTCGACGTATGGCCGATCCCCGGATTGAAGCAGTTGCACGGATCGAGCGCTTCGTAGAACGACTTCAGCGCAGGCTTCGCATCGTAGAGATGGCCGACATTGTGCTCAGCGGGATATTCGGCGCCGCGCGCGTCGAGCAGCTTCCACATCTCGTGTTCCAGCGCGAGGCAGTCATGGCCCTTGCGCACGATGTAGTCCTGATGGAACACATGGCAAAAGAAGTGCCCGTAATAGAGCTTGATCGCGATGGGCTGTTCCACCGCCTCGGGCAGTTGCTCGAACCAGTCGCGATCGTTGCGGCGCAGCGCGATATCGAGCGCGACGATATCCTCCACTTCGTCGCCATGCACCGCGCGATAGCGCACCGCCGCGCCTGCCGCCGCGAAACGATGAAGAAACGCCTTGCTGCCCTCTTCGTCGCTACATTCGAAAAAGTCGCCGCTCGCCACGCCGAAAAACGCGTTCAGGTAAGCACGCGTTTCGTCCACCATATCGGCCGATACCTTGAGCATCAAATGATGCTCGTAACGCTGCCGGTAGTCCTTGAGCCGCGCGGGGAGATGGCCCGGAAAGCACCGGCTCACGGCCTGCGCCACGCGGTCAGTGAAATGCGCGGGAAAGAACGGCAGCCGCTCGAACAACGCGTCGCAGCGGCTCTTGAAGGCGAACAGCGCGGGCAGGCGCTGTGTGCCGAGATGCTGGATCAGGAGGAACATGTCCTTGCCGTAGCGCTCGGCGATATCGAAGGCGTCCCGATGGATGTATTCGCCCGCGATCGGCAGCTTCGAGAACTTGCCGAGCATGTCGCGGCGCAGGTCGGTTAATTCGGCCGTCTCGTTCGTGCCGATGTAGAACACCTTCGCACCGCGTTCGATGGGAAACGTGTCGAGCCGCACCGCGAACACCATGACCTTGCCCGCCGAACCCGCCGCTTCGTGCAGACGAAGCGGGTCGGCGTTGTAGCGCGCAGGCGTGTCCGCTTCGATGTCGCGCACGTGATCCGCGTAACGGTGGTCGGAAGCCGCGCCCGCGTCGTGAAGGATATCGGCTTCGGGCAGCTCGCCGCGATCGAGGCGGCCGAGCACTGCTTCCGGCGTCTCGCCCAGCCGGATGCCGAGATGATTCACGAGCGTAAGACGCCCCTCTGCATCGACCTGTGCAAACACGGACATTTCCGTATAGGCCGGGCCGCGCCGCACGAGCGAGCCGCCCGAGTTGTTGCACACGCCGCCCACGACCGATGCGCCCAGACATGAGGAGCCAATGACCGAATGCGGTTCGCGCCCGAGCGGCTTGAGCGTCTGCTCCAGCTGGT
This sequence comes from Paraburkholderia sp. BR10937, assembly GCF_040965695.1. Classification (NCBI taxonomy): domain Bacteria; kingdom Pseudomonadati; phylum Pseudomonadota; class Betaproteobacteria; order Burkholderiales; family Burkholderiaceae; genus Paraburkholderia; species Paraburkholderia sp. BR10937. Next base: position 9,284 of record NZ_JBFRCL010000008.1, on the reverse strand, counting down.
CGAGCGTCGAGCCCGGCAGGCAGACCACCTGCTTGCCGCCGTCGATCACGTAGACCTTGCGCATGCGCGTCATGCTCACGATCACGACCTCGCGGTCGTAGTCGTCGCCGTCCGGGGTGGAGCCGCCCGTGAGGCCCGTGTTCGAAGCCTGCGAGATGACGATCGCGTTCGCGGCGACGCAAGCCTGCAGCACCCGCCACTGCTCGACGAGCGTACCGGGCCGCACGACCGCCGCCACCTTCCCTTCGCCAAAACGAAAACCCTTGCGGTAGCGCCGCGTGGCTTCGTCGCCGGTCAGCACGTGCTGGCGGCCGACGACGACGCGCAACGATGCGACAAGCGGCTCGCGAGCGGCGCCCGGGTGCGTGGTGGACATGCGAACGGCTCCTGCAGAAAACGATGATCGCGGAAGGATAGAACCCGCGATCCATTACGTCCAATATCGCGACCACGCACGATCAAGACGAAAAAGATATGGATCGACCTTTGAGCCGAATCAGCCCTGCGGCGCATGCCGCGCCGCATCGCGCACGATGCGCACGAAGTTCTGCACCGTGGGCGCCTTTTCGCGCGGACGGTACACGAGCGCGATGGTCGTGTGCAGCGTGCCGCCCTTGAGATCGTGGTAGGTCACGCCCTTGGGCTGGATCTGGCGCATCGAAGAAGGAATGAGCGTGACGCCGAAGCCCGCCGCCGCCATGTTGACGGTCGAGGAAATCTGCGGCGACTCCATGCTGATCACGGGATTGAAGCCCGCCGCGTGGCACGCGCTGATGATCGAGTCGTAGAGATCGGGGCCGATCGGGCGTGGGAAGAGGATCAGCGGATCGCCCGCGAGATCGCCGAGATCGAGGCTGCGGCGGCGCGCGAGGCGATGGCGCGGCGGCAGCACGGCGAGTATGTCCTCTTCCACGAGCGCCTGCGTGGCGAGACCGCGGCAATCGAGCGGCAGGCGCACGAAGGCGGCGTCCACCTTCGCTTCACTCACGCGTTCCAGCAGCACCGAACTGTTGCTCTCCTCGCACCCGATCACGACACCGGGATACGCGCTGCGATAGCGCTGCAGCACGGTCGCAACGAGCGTGTGGAACACCGTGGAACCCGCGAAGCCGAGCACGAGCCGCCCGCTCTCGCCACGCCCCGCGTTTTGCGCCTCGGCGAGCGCCAGATCCGCGTCGTCGATGAGGCGTTGCGCGCGCTCGCGAAAGAGCCGCCCGGCCTCGGTCAGCTCCACGCGCCGCGAGTGGCGAATGAAGAGCCGCGTGCCGATTTCCTTTTCGAGCTTGAGGATCTGCTGGCTGAGCGGCGGCTGCGCCATGCCGAGAAAGGCTGCCGCCTCGCTGAAATGCAGATACTCCGCAACGGCGAGAAAGTAGCGTAGTTGCCGGAACTCCATATCGTTTTCGTCTTGATGCAACCGGTGCATTGTGAACCCGCTACGCGCGCGCGTCCAATCCCGACGGCAGGACGCGTGCGCAACTGGTATGCGTCAAGACGGCGCCGGCCGAAATATCAGCCGAGACCCATGCGCGTCTCGTCGACGAACTTCTCCGTGGCGTCGTCGATCTTGCGGCCCTTGCGGCCGGTGGGACCATGAATGTAGACGGTTTTCATGTCGACCTGCGTCGCCCCGCTCATGCCGGGCGGCGGCGTCATCTCGTAGTGGACTTCGCGCGCGTGGTCGGCCATCTGCAGGCGCGGATCGAACACCGAGTTGAAACGCCACAGCATGCGCACGAAATTGGTCTGGCCATGCAACAGCAGGTGCGTGGCCTGCCCCGCCGCGCCGCGTAGCGCGGTCCAGCCCATGTGCTTGCGATTGAGCACCTGCTGCGTGCGCACGAGTTCCGCGTAGAACTCGTGCAGCGGAAGCTTCGTCGGCACGACGGCGTGCTGGATGTCATAAAGACGATAGTCGAGGCTCGTGAGGCGCCGCGCCTCGCGCTGCCAGTTCTCCGTGCCCGGATACGGTGTATTCACGCTGATATTGACGATCTCGGGAATCTCGAGGCACCACTGGCGGATCGTCTCGAAGCGTTCGCGGTCCCAGTCCGGATCGGCAATCAGATTGATCGCGACGGTAATCCCGAGCGAACGAGCAAACTCGAGCGCCTCGAAATTCCGGTCGAGGCTGATCCGTTTGCGAAACGCCTTAAGCCCCTCCTCGTCGATCGCCTCCAGACCGAGGAACATGTACTTCAGGCCAATGGACTGCCACAGGCGGAACACGTCCTTGTTGCGCAGAAGCACGTCGCCACGCGTTTCCAGGTAGTAGCGCTTGTCGATGCCACGCCGCTTGATCGCCTCGCCGATCGCCATGCCGTGTTCGGCGTGCACGAACGCCACATCGTCGACGATGAACACACCCGGCTCGCGCAGCGACGCCAGTTCGTCCACGACGACTTCGGGGCTGCGCGTGCGGTAGCTGCGTCCGTAGAACGTCCATGCGCTGCAGAACGTGCAGTCCCACGGGCAGCCACGCGCGAACTCGATGGATGCGCAAGGATCGAGCGTGCCGATGAAATACTTGCGGCGATGGCGCAGCAGGTCGCGCGCGGGCCGCACCGGATCGAGATTCTCGACGAAGCCCGGCGGCGGCCCCGATCCGTGGCTCGTGAGGACGCCGGGCACCGCGAGCAGGTCTGTGCCGCGCGACACCGCTTCGAGCAGTTCGTTAACCGAAGCTTCACCCTCGCCGCGCAGCACGCAATCGATCGCGCCTTCGGCATGGCGCAGCAGATCGTGCGCGGTGAACGACACGCTGTGGCCCCCGACGAAGACGAAACACGAGGGCAGCGCGGCCTTCACGGCCTTCGACAGATCGATGATCTCGGGAATGTTGGCCAGATAGTTGCCCGAGAAGCAGAGCGCCTCGGGCTGCCAGTCACGCACCATGCGCATGAGGTCGCGGTGTGTCTCGACCTGCAGATCGAGCAGGCGCACGTCATGACCCGCATCGCGCGCCGTGCCGGCCACGGATTCGAGACCCAGCGGCTCGAGCCGCAGGAACACGCGCGTGTACATCAGTCCGCTCGGGTGGACAGCAAGCAATTTCATGAAGCCTCCTTGCGAAGGGCCGCCGCTTCGCGAGAGTCTACGCGCGTTGGCGGATCGCTGCGCCGCGGCGTGTCTCGCGCAGGATCGATGTTCAGAAACTGCCGAACAGCGAACCGAGCACGATCACCACGCCGAGCGCGATGAGCGCGCCGACGATGCTCACCACCACGAGGTCGCGGTAGCTTTCACGATGCGTCGAGCCGCACACGGCCAGCAGCGTGACGACGGCGCCGTTGTGCGGCAGGCTGTCGAGCGTGCCCGACGACATCACGGCCACGCGGTGCAGCAACGCGGGATCGATGCCATGCTGGGCGGCGAGTTGCATGTAGGTGCCGCCGAGCGCGTCGAGCGCGATGGTCAACCCGCCCGAGGCCGAGCCCGTGAGCCCGGCTAGCAGGTTGGTGGCCACGGCGAGCGAGACGAGCGGGCCGCCGCCGATGCCGAGCACCCAGTCGCGCACGGCCTCGAACGCGGGCAATGCGGCGATCACAGCGCCGTAGCCCACGAGGCTGCCCACGCTCAGCACCGGCAACACCGACGCGTTGGCACCCGCATCGACGCTTTCGCGCAGCGCGCCGAGCCGCCCGCGATTGAGCGCCACCAGCACGATGATGCCGAGCGCGAGCGCAACCGAGACACCCCACACGCCCGCCACCGCGGAAAGCGTGGTCGAACCCCAGCGCGGTTCGGCGAGATACGAGGCGTCGATGCGCGGGAACACCACGACGTTCATCACGAAGTTCATCCCCACGACGACCACGAGCGGCGCGAGCGCGACGAAGGGCGACGGCGGCCCGGTGTGGTCCGGTACAGCCGCGCCGCCGATCTCGGCGGGATCGAAGGCTTGCGCGAGACTCGCGCGCTCGCGCACGAGCGAGGACTTGCCGCGCTCTTCGTCATCGGCGCCGCCGTTATCGGGCTCGACAAAGCCCTCGCCGTTGCGCCGCGCCGCCGCCGCCGCGCGGCCGAGCCACCAGAGGCCGAAGCCCGCCATCACGAGGCTCGCGATCACGCCGAGGCCCGGCGCCGCGAACGGCGTCGTGCCGAAGAACGGCATGGGAATGGCGTTTTGTAGCGCAGGCGTGCCGGGCAGCGCCGACATCGTGAAGGTCGCCGTGCCGAGCATGATCGCGGCGGGCATCAGGCGGCGCGGGATATCGGCCGAACGAAAGAGCGCCTGCGCCATGGGAGCGAGCACGAAGAACGCGACGAACAGGCTCACGCCGCCATAGGTGACGAGCGCGCCGCCCAGCACCACGGCCACGAGCGCGTGACGCGTGCCGAGCTTGTCGATCATGAGGCGCGCCACGGCATCCACCGAGCCGCTATCTTCCATCAGCTTGCCGAACAGCGAGCCGAGCAGGAAGAGCGGAAAGAACTGGGCGAGAAATCGGCCCGTGCTCGACATGAATGTTTGCGTCCAGTGCGCGAGCACTGGCTCACCGGAAATGAGCGCGGCCAGCATGGCGCACAGCGGTGCGAGCAGCAGCACGCTCCAGCCGCGATACGCGAGCCAGATCAGGAGCGCGAGACTCGCGAGCATGCCCCCGAGGCCGATAACGAGCGTGCCCGCGCTCATTGCAGCACCCCTTCGAGCAGCGCTTCGAAATTGAACGTGGACGCCTCGCCGAGCTGCGCACCGTGCTGCGCGAGGAATTCATCGGCGGTGCGGCGGCCTTCGTCGCGCAGCATCGTGATGAACGACCACTCGGCGTTGAGCTTCGACGACGAGCCCAGCGTGACGAGCTTCGCGCTATGCACGCGATGCAGGCGCATATGCGCCCAGCGGCGGCCCTCCTCGCTGCCTGCGTCGGCGACCTTGTGCAGCAGCGCCATCATGCGCAGTTCCTTGATTAGCGGCGAGTTGAATGCGATCTCGTTCACGCGGTTGATGATGTCGCGCGCCGAACGCGGCGTGCCCGCGCGTTCCACGGGGTTCACCTGCACGAGGATCGTGTCGTCCGAATCGGTCTCGCGAATCAGCGGCGTAATCGTGGGATTGCCCGCGTAACCGCCGTCCCAGTAGGCTTCGCCGTCGATCTCGACGGCCTGAAACAGCGTGGGCAGGCAGGCCGAGGCGAGCAGCGCGTCGGGCGTGACGTCGGCATTGCGGAACACGCGCGCCTGGCCGTTCGAAACGCGCGTGGCCGTGACGAAGAGCTTGATGCGCGAGCGGCGCAACGCGTCGAAGTCGATGGTGTCGGCGAGGATCGTGCGCAACGGGTTCACGCGCCCTGGATTCAGGTCGTACGGGGAGACGACGCGCGCCATCATGTCGAGCGCGACGAACACGGGCGAATGATCGAGCGTCCAGCGCCCGAGCAGGATGTCGACGGGACCGCGCCGGAACGGGCTGAAGCGCGCGGCGTCGGCCACGCGGCGCCAGAAGCGTTCGAGCGCCTCGCGCGCGCCGGCCGCACCGCCCAGCGAATGGCCGCTCGCAAGCACGGCGGCGTTCATCGCGCCCGCCGAGGTGCCCGAAATGCCTTCGATCTGCAGCCACGGCTCTTCGAGCAGGCGGTCCAGCACGCCCCATGTGTATGCGCCATGGGAGCCGCCGCCTTGCAGCGCGAGGTCGACGAGCAAGGGCTCGGTGCGGGTCGTGCGGGTTGACGTCTCGGCTTCGGCAGGCATCGCGGCTCCGTTGCAGACAGACCACGGGCGAGATTACAGGAAAAGCGCAAATGGCCGCACGAGAATGACGCAGCGCGCAATCGCGTTCACGCGCGCTGGCATCGCGCTGCTGCCGGCACGCCGCGGGCCGGTCGCAGCGGCGCACCAGGGCGTTTGGTAGACTGGATCTCCCGTCACGCTTTCCCGCCTTGCCGTGTCGAAACTCCATCCGCTGCGGGGGCCGCTTGCGCTCTCGGGCGCGCTTCCCGAACTGCTCGCCGAAATCCGCGCCTGCCATGCCTGCGCCGACGCGCTGCCGCTCGGGCCGCGCCCTGTGCTGCAGGCGAGCGATACGGCAAGCCTGCTGATCGTCGGCCAGGCGCCGGGCGCGAAGGTCCACGCCTCAGGCGTGCCGTGGGACGACGCGAGTGGCAAACGGCTGCGCGCGTGGCTCGGCATCGACAGCGAGACGTTCTATGACGCCGCCCAGGTCGCGCTCGTGCCGATGGGCTTTTGCTACCCCGGCCGCGGCGGCGGCGGAGACAACCCGCCGCGGCCGGAATGCGCCCCGCTGTGGCACGCGCGGCTCGTCAAGCAGTTGCGTGGCGTGCGCCTGACCCTGCTCGTCGGCCAGTATGCCCAGCGCTATTTTCTCGGCAGCGAGCGCCGTGGCTCGCTCACCGAGACGGTCGCGGCCTGGCGCGACTACGCACCCAATTTCGTGCCGCTGCCGCATCCGTCGCCACGCAATCAGGTATGGTTCAAGCGCCACCCGTGGTTCGAACTCGACGTCCTGCCCGCGCTGCAGGAGCGCGTAAAAGCATTGCTGGCACCCGATGGCCGCCACGCGCACACCACTAAAAAGGAGCCGACGATGACGACGAAACCGGCAATCGATATCCAGCGTGTCTACGAACCGCTGCCCGCGGACGGACACCACTGCTATCTGGTGGACCGGCTGTGGCCGCGCGGCCTGAGCAAGGAAAAACTCGCGAACGTGGAATGGCTGAAGGAGGTGGCGCCGAGCACCGAACTGCGCCAATGGTTCCACAGGGAGCCGGAGCAGTGGACCGAATTCAAAAAGCGCTATCTGGCCGAGCTGAACGCCAATCCCGACGCCTGGCGTCCGCTCGCCGAAGCGGCCGCGAACGGGCACATCACCCTGCTCTATGGCTCCCATGACACGGAGCGCAATCACGCGATCGTGCTGCGCGACTATCTGGCGAAGCACGTAAAGCACAAATGAGCGCACGGCGCGCAGGCGCCGTCCGTTTCACGCTCAACGCTCAGAAGAGATACATCCCCGCGACGAACACCACGCCCGAGAACAGCAGCGTGGTCACGCAGTAACCCATGATGTCGCGCACGCCGAGGCCTGCGATCGCGAGCGCGGGCAGCGCCCAGAACGGCTGCGCCATGTTGGTCCACGCCTCGCCGTAAGCGATCGCCATCGCCGACTTGCCGAGGTCCGCGCCCAGCGCCTGCGCCGCCGGCATCACGAACGGCCCCTGCACGACCCAGTGGCCGCCGCCTGAAGGCACCGCGAAGTTGATCACCGCCGAGCTCAGAAACACGAGCAGCGGAAACGTATGCACGTTTGCGATATCGACGAACCACTTCGTGATGACGCCCGCCAGACCCGAGTGGTCCATGAGCGCCTGAATGCCCGCGTAGAACGGGAACTGGATCATGATGCCCGAGGCGCCCTTCGCAGCGCCGGCCACGGCGCGCGCGTAGGCCATCGGCGTCTTGTGCAGCACGAGGCCCGCGGCGAGGAACACGAGGTTCACGGTGTCGATGTCGAGCGCGAAGCCCTTGGTGTGAAACCGGAAACCGAGGAACACGAAGCACAGCGCCGCCACCAGCAGCGAGAGCGCGCGGCTTTCCTCGATGCGCTCGGCGAAGGTCGCATCCGGGTCGAGCTTGCGCTCGACGCTCGGAGGATCTTCGAGCAGCGCCGGGTCGACCGAGACGACATCCTCGGGCTTCGGCATCATGAGACGCACGAGAATCGGCAGCAGCACGATCAGTCCGATCGTGATGAACGCGTTATAGCCCGTGAAGATGGTCTGCGAGACCGGGATCAGGCCGACGGCCTTTTCCATCGGATTGCCCTTCGTGGCCGCGACGAGCGGCACCGAGCCGGAAAGGCCGCCGTGCCATGTGAGAAAGCCCATGTACGCGGCGGCGACGAGCAGTCGGTAGTCCGTGCCGCGCACGCGCCGCGCCACTTCGCGCGAGAACATCGCGCCGAGCACGAGGCCGAAGCCCCAGTTGATCGCGCAGGCGATCGCGCCCACGAATGCAACCAGCATCACGCCCTGGCCGGGCGTGCGCGCGCAACTCGCCAGCGCGACCAGCATGCGCTTGACCGGGCCCGAGCTCGCGAGCGCGTGGCCGGTCACCAGAATCAGGACCATCTGCATCGCGAACGCGAGCAGGTTCCAGAAGCCCGAACCCCACATCAAGACGAGCGCTTCGGGCGGCTGCGGCGTGAGCGCGAACGCCAGCACGAAGGTCACGACGGTGAGGAGAATGGCGAAGATGAGCGGGTCCGGCAGGATCCGATGCACTACGCCGGTAAAGAAATGGGAAATACGCTGAATCACGGTGGTCTGCTCCTCGTCTGCCGATACGGAACCGGTCGCCTGTTTTCTTCTTTGCGAACCGAGGCCGCGATTTTTGCACAGCGCGGCACAATGCGTGCGCCACGCCGGCGATTGGCCAAATGTGCGCCGAACGCCGCGCCTGACCGGTGATTGTGCGCCCCCACGAAATAAGCCGTTACATGCTTAGGCGCGCCCTAAAAGTCTTATCTGCTACCGTTATGGTTGCTATCTCAATAAATGTCCGGGTGATTCCACCCAGCTGGAGGCAGCAATGCGCAAGCAGTTTCTCGGTGTCGTGCTCGCCGCGCTAGCCGGCCTGTTCGTGGCTTCGCCGCCCGCGCACGCCCAGTCGCAGGCATTCACGAACCAGACCGTCAACATCTACGCGGGACCTGCGGCCGACTTTCCTATCGTCGCCCAGATTCCGGGTGGCGTGGCGGTAACGGTATGGGGCTGCGTAGCGGGCTTCAGCTGGTGCGACATCGGTTTTCCGGGCCTGCGCGGCTGGGTCTACGGCACCTTCATCAGCTATCCGTGGCAAGGACAGCGCGTGCCGGTGATGAACTATGGTCCGCGCATCGGTCTGCCCATCGTGACGTTCTCGCTCGGCGCGTACTGGGGCATGCACTACCGCGATCGGCCCTGGTACTCCAATCAATCGCGCTGGGCGCGCCATCCAGGGCCGCGGCCCGTGCCGCCGCCGCCCGTGCGGCCGCGTCCGCCCGTCGGTCGTCCGCCCAGCGGCACACGGCCGCCTAACCAGGGCGGCGGGAATCGTCCGCCCAACAACAATGCCGGCCAGGGAAACCGGCCACCCGGCGCAGGCCCCGGCAACAACAACGCGCGGCCGCCGGGACAAGGGAATGCCCGTCCGCCTGGACAAGGCAATGCTCGTCCACCTGGACAAGGCGGTGGCCGGCCGCAGGGGCAAGGCGGCGGGCGGCCGTCCGGCGGCGGGAGTAATCGACCACAGGGCGGCGGTGGCGGGCCTGGTGGTGGTGGTGG